>PMOP01000005.1 GCA_003161495.1 Acidobacteriota bacterium
GGTGACACGCGTTTCGTCGTGGAGACATTCCCCTTGTAAAGCTTCAGGCCCACCGTGCCGGTCACGCGTTTCTGCGCCTCGGTAAAATATGCGTCAAGCGCTTCGCGCTGCGGCGTGAACCACGCGCCGTAGTAAACGAGCTCGGCGTAGCGCAGCGACAGTGTCTCCGAATAGTGCGCGGTTTCGCGGTCCAGGCACAGCGTTTCGAGTTCGCGATGTGCCGTGACCAGCAGCGTGCCACCCGGCGTTTCGTACGCGCCGCGCGACTTGATGCCGACCAGCCGATTCTCGACGAGGTCGATGCGACCGACGCCGTGTTCCGCCGCAATTCCGTTCAGCTCATCGAGCAGCGCCACGGCGGAGCGTTTCTTTCCGTTGACCGACACGGGCGTGCCCGCATCGAATCCGATCTCGACGACCGCCGGTTTGTTCGGCGCTTTTTCCGCCGAAGCGATCCACTGCCACATCGCTTCGTCGGGCTCGTTCGCGGGATCTTCGAGCACACCTCCTTCGTGGCTCAAGTGCCAGATGTTTCGGTCGCGCGAATAAATGTTCGCCTTGGTCTGCTCGACAGGCACTTTGTGCGCATTCGCGTATAGGATGGCATCCTCGCGCGAATTGATGGTCCACTCGCGCCACGGCGCGATAATTTTCACTTTCGGCGCGATGGCCTTGTAGGCCAGCTCGAAGCGCACCTGGTCGTTGCCTTTACCTGTGCAGCCGTGCGCGACGGCGTCAGCGCCGGTTTTGAGCGCGATCTCCGCCTGGCGCTTGGCGATCACGGGCCGCGCCATCGAAGTGCCCAGCAAATATTTGTGTTCATAGACTGCGCCGGCGCGCAGCGTCGGCCAGACGTACTCGGTCAGAAATTCTTCACGTAAATCTTCGATCGTCGCCGAAGAAGCGCCGGTTGCGAGAGCTTTTTTCTTCGCAGCTTTCAAATCTTCCTGCTGGCCAACGTCGCCGATCATGGCGATCACTTCGCAGCCGTACGTTTCTTTCAGCCAGGGAATAATGATTGACGTATCAAGTCCGCCCGAATAGGCGAGAACTACTTTCTTTGGCACCGGTTGTCCTTTCAGCTTAGGAGCATTAACAGGATGGCTTTCTGAACGTGCAGACGATTTTCAGCCTCGTCAAACACGATGGAGCGCGGCGACTCCATGACCTCATCGGTCACTTCGGAGCCGCGATGCGCGGGAAGACAGTGGAGAAACACGGCGTCGGGCGCGGCCTGGGACATGAGTTTGGCGTTCACTTGATACGCCGCAAAAATCGCGGCGCGCGCTTTCGCTTCGCTTTCCTGTCCCATGCTGGCCCAGACGTCGGTGTAAACGGCCTGCGCACCCGAGACAGCTTCTTCGGGAGCGCGAAACAATTCGATCGTGCCCTGCGTCGCGGCGGCATCGCGCCGCGCAGCCGCAACGATATTCGCGTCCGGTTCGTAACCTGCCGGAGTGGCGATCCGCACGTGCGCTCCGACACGCGCCCCGGCAACCATCAACGAATGGCAAACGTTGTTGCCGTCGCCGACGTAAGCGAGTTTCAATCCGCGCGCCGAGCCGAATTTTTCCTTGATCGTGAAGAAATCGCACAGTGTCTGGCAGGGATGATACACATCCGAAAGCGCGTTGATCACCGGCACGCTGGCATACGCCGCGAGAACTTCCAGCGCCTCCTGCGAAAAAACGCGCGCCACAATTCCGTGCACCCAGCGTGAAAGACACCGCGCGACATCGGGAACCGATTCGCGATCGCCCAGATGCGTATCCGCGTGGTCAAGGTAAACCGCGGTTCCGCCCATGCTTGCGATCCCTACTTCAAACGTAACGCGCGTGCGCAGCGACGGCTTTTCAAAAATCATCGCGAAGGAGCGGCCGGCCAACGCGGTTTTGTAGCGATCCGGATGCGCCTTGACGTCCGCGGACAGGCGAAACAATTCCTGCACGTGCGCGGCGCTCCACTCCGTGCCGGTCAGAAGATCGGAAGAAAGATTCAATGTGTGGCTCTGGGCCGGGGCCTGCGAATTCATTTTTACCTCGCGGCCGCAAGCGCCAGGGCTTCGGCGGTGGCAGAGGGTACGGCCGCAGACTTGGCGGGCCGCTCGGTCCTGGCAAGGACCGATTCGATTTTCGACAGGCCTTCCTTCGCCTGCTGCGCCGTCAAGATAAACGGCGGCAGAAAGCGCAGGATGTGATCGTGCGTGCAGTTGATGAGCAGGCCCTGCTTCAACGCTTCGGCGACATAGGGAGCGCCCTCGACATCGAGATCGACGCCGATCATGAGGCCTTCGCCGCGCACTTCGCGGATAAAATCAAATTTCGCGGCCATTTTTTTCAGGCCCGCTTTCAATTCCGCGCCGCGCGCGCGGACATTCTCGAGCAATTTTTTTCGCTCGACAGTCTCGAGAAATGTGAGACCCGTGGCGCAGGTCAGCGGTCCGCCGCCGAATGTGGAGCCGTGAAGGCCGGGGGAAAACGACGCGGCAAATTCCTCGCGCGCGAGGAATGCGCCCAGCGGCAATCCGCCTGCCAGCGGCTTCGCGACAATAACGATGTCCGGCAGGCCCGTGAGCCGCTGGTAGGCAAACTCTTTGCCGGTGCGCCCCAGGCCGCACTGAATTTCATCGGCAATCAAAGCAGCGCCATGCCCCGTGGCAAGTTCGCGCGCGCGCTTCCAGAATTCGTTGCTGACCGGATAAATTCCGCCCTCGCCCTGAATCGGCTCGATGATAACAGCGCAAACTTCACCCGTGAATTTGGCTTCGAGATCCGCGACATCGTTCAGACGGACAAAATCCACTCCGGGAACGAGCGGCTCGAACGGCTCGCGGTATTTCAGCGGATGAGTGATCGAAAGCGCGCCGAAGGTCCGTCCGTGAAAAGAATGTTCGAGGGCCAGGAAGCGCGTCTTTTTTGCGCCGCCGGGCTTTTGCTTTGCGGCGATGCGCGCGAGTTTTAGCGCGCCTTCCACGGCCTCGGAACCGCTATTGGTAAAAAAAGCTCGATCCATCCCCGACCACTTCGCGAGCTTCGCCGCAAGCGGACCTTGAAACGGGTTATGAAAAAGATTGGAGACGTGAACCGCGCGGCCCGCTTCCCGCCGGATCGTTTTCACCAGGTCCGGATACGAATAGCCGAGCGCATTCACCGCGATGCCGCCCAGAAAATCGAGATACTTTTTTCCGCTCTGATCGAATACGTAGCAGCCGCGCCCGTGCGTGAAAATCATGTCGGAGCGCTTGTACGTGTTCATCAAATGCCGCGACGCGTCCTTCAGGACGGTATTCGACGCGGCGGAAGAGGCAGCTCTCTTCCCTGTTTTTCTGGAATGTGATTTCACTGCACCACTCCGGTGGTGCTGGCGGGAAATTCCGAAGTCACACGCGTGCCCGGAAATCGCGCCCCATTCGCCGCGGCCAGCAATCCCTTGGGCACCGAGCCGCCGACAATGCGCACTTCCGAAACGCCCGCGTCGAGCGCGCGCTTGCACGCTTCAAGTTTCAGAATCATTCCTCCGGAAACTTTATTCTGGCGAATCATGTCCTCGGCATCGGCCGTCGAAACAACTTTGAGCACCTTCGCGCCGTCCAGCACGCCCGCCACGTCGGTAAGATAAATCAGCCGGTCAGCGTGAATATATTCCGCGCACGCGGCCGCCATGTGATC
>PMOP01000273.1 GCA_003161495.1 Acidobacteriota bacterium
GACAATGTTCGCGCGATCCACAGAAAGCAGGATACTGGAAGCTGGACGGTAGAGGCTAGAAAACGATGAAAAAAACTTTCTTATTCCTCCATTCACCCAACCAAGATTTTTGGTTTGAAACGCGCGCGCCAGGGTGTAGAAATATGCCTTGCCTGAATTCCTAATCAAATGATCGGAAACTTTGCCGAACACTTTGCCAAACATTTTGCCAAACACTTTGGAGGATTGCGATGGATTGGAAAACTAGGTGGAAAGCTGCATTTGCATTCGCAGCGTTGATTTTGCCGGCGGGACATTCTGCCCGGGCGTACGCACAAACCCGGCCTGAGGCGCCGCCCTTCGACGCTTCGCGCATCACGATGCAGCCACCGCCGCCCGAGGGCGTCGCGATTCGCGCGGGGCGGTTGTTTGATCCGCGCACGGGAACGAACCTTGCGAACCAGGTGATCGTGATTCAGGGCGAGCGGATCGCGGACGTCGGCCCGGCGGATCGCGTGAAGATTCCCGCAGGCGCGCGCGTGATCGACATGAGCAACGCGACCGTGCTGCCCGGCCTTATCGACCGGCACGTGCACCTGATGCAGAATCAGGAGCCGAACGACGCTCGCGCGCTGATCGTGGGGCAGCATTACGCACTGGCGGATTTATTCGCCGGGTTTACGACGCTGCAGGATTTGAATTCACCCTTCACGTACGCAACGGTAGAATTGCGGGACGCCATCAACAAGGGCATGATCGTTGGCCCGCGCTTGCAAGTCACGGGCCCGGGGCTCACCCCCAGAGGCGCCACCTACTATGCGGCGCCGTCCGAGGTCGGCGTGTTCGGCCAGGTCCCTGGGATGCCGGTTTGGCAGAACTCGCAGAACGTCAATTCGCCGTGGCTGGCTCGCGCGGCCGTTCGCGAACACTCACATTACGGAACCGACTGGATCAAGATTTACGAGACAGAAGACTATGAAGGAAGCGGCTACCCGGTGCCCTCCGGCGGAGGCGCTTTCATGCCGGACGGCAAAATGATCACGGTGCCGTCCCTGACGCTCGAAGAAAACCAGGCCATCGTCGATGAGGCGCACAAGAGAGGGTTGAAAGTTGCCTGCCACGCGTACGGCGGCGAAGGATTGCGGATCTGCCTCCAGGCCGGGGTTGACATGCCTATTCACGTGATCGTGGGTGTTACGGGGGCGCCGGGACTGGATGACGAGACCATTCGGCTCTTCAAAGTTCCGCTCGCGGACGGAACGCTCCGCCCCGTCAATCAGACGCTGTGGGATTTGGCGGGGCCTCTGGACGATATCGATATGAAAGTGAGCGGCGGAAAAACCTCGCGCTTCCGCCTGACGGAGTCGAGTTTCAAACGGCTCGTCGCCGCGGGAGTGACGGAAACCTTCGGCAGTGGAGCCTACACCGTCGGGCACGGCGTGCAGGCTTATCAGTTCCCAATTTATGTGCAGTGGGGATTGTCACCAGCGAAGGCGCTGCAAATGGCCACGAGCGACGCGGCCGCGACGCTAAATTATGATCTGGGCAAACAGATCGGCTACGTCGAGAAAGGAAAGTTCGCGGACCTCGTCGCCGTTTCGGGCAACCCACTCGAAGACATCAGCGAGATGGAGCGCGTGAAATTTGTGATGAAGGGCGGCGTCGTATATCGAAATGATTTGAAGTAGTAAAGCGATGTTTTTTATTACCGCAAAGCGCCCAAACAATCACCTCAAAATACGAGACGGGCGGCCTGACTTTTCGTGCTCAGCACGGAAAGCTGGACCGCCCGTCTCTTTTTTCTTGTCGTCATCCCCGTTCAAAATCAGAAGACGACAGTTCGTTTAAGTCAGTCGTCGATTAGAAGCCGAGCTTCAAACCGAGTTGCATCGTCCGGGCGCTTCCCGAGCCGACCAGCGGATTGCCGGCCATGACATCAGGCGTGGCGCATCCGCAGCCGAAGGTTGCTGCTTGTCCTCCCGGATCGTTGCCGACGCCCCAGCCTGCGACCGACCCATAGGGGTTGGCGAAGTTGGGGTGGTTGAACAGGTTAAAGAACTCAACGCGGAACTGGGCGCTGAATCGCTCCCGGAACGTGAAGTTCTTGAACACGGAAAAGTCCACGTTCTTGAAGCCCGTGTCGCGGAAAGTGTTCCGGCCCATATCGCCAAAAGAACCCGTCGACGGCGGAGTCATAGCCGACTTCCCGTTGGGAGATACAAAGCAGCCGAGTGAATCAAGGTTACTCTGGCTGGTGGCATCGGCTTGGCACAGGGCCCACATGGCGGCCGAGTTGGCAAGCACTGGCCCGGTCTGGCCGAAAACGCCACTGGTGACCGTGCAGCTTCCAGCGATGCAATAGGGGATGGAATTTGCTCCCTGCGATTTGAAGTCAGCTGGGTTGCCGGAGAAATCCCATCGATACGTGTTGTCCCCGGCTCCTGTGGTTGTGAAATTGTTCGTCGTGTCCCACACCGTCCACGGCTGGCCGGACTGAATGGTGATGATGGAGTTGAGTTTCCAGCCTTCCAGCATTTGGGCGTAGCCCTTGATGCCCGGAATGTCGTAGGTGGTGGTAAAGGTAAAGCGGTGCCGAATGTCAAAGTCTCCGCTGGAGTATTCCGCCCCTGGATCGAGGCTGTTCTGTGGGAGGAAGCCCTGACGGTTCAGAGAACCATTGTCGAGCGCATGGCTGTACGTGTAGCCCGCGGTGAAGGATACACCGTGAGAAATACGCTTCGTCAATGTTGCCTGCAACCCGTTGTAGTTGGACCGGCCATCGTTCGAAAGCTGGTCGACGTACCCGAGGTACGTCATGGGGTTTCCAGAAGCGTCGTTCATGGAGGAAAGCGGGTAAACGCCCTGGCCATTCGGCTGGTTCAGGTCGCGGAAGCCCGTCAAGCGCGCGCCGTGGCTACCGACATACTCAACCTCGAGTGAAAGGTTGGGCGTAATGGCGTGAGTGATTCCAAAGTTCCAAGCCGTGACGTAAGGGGTGGTGAGGTTCGGATCCACCGCCATGATGTTGCACGGCGCGGAAGCTGTGCACGAGGGAACAACTCCCGTCGGGAAAACCGTACCATTCCAATTGAGTGCGGACCCGGCTACTTGGGTGACGGCAAGCGTATTTGCCCCGCCAAACGTGGTCGGGCAAGGGTTTCCTGGTCCAGGGTTGATTGTGCAGGCGCCGGTCGGAACCGCAGCGACGCTGAGCGCCGTGCTGTTCTGTAGACTGCCTTCCTGCAGCAAGGTGGCGATAGTCAGAACCGAGTACATGATGTTGAATCCGCCCCGGACCACGGTCGTGCCCTTGCCCGTTACATCCCAGGCAAAGCCGAGACGCGGCGAGAAGTCCTTGGTGTCGGGCTTCCAGAGGGAGCCGCCCAGCGCGCTTTGGTCCACCATTCCAACGTTCGGAACGAAGCTGCCAAAGAGGCCGTTGGCTTCCACGACGGGAGATACGTAGGAATAGCGCACGCCCAGATTCAGAGTTACTTTCGGGCTCAAGCGCCAGTCATCCTGTACGAACCCTGCATAAGACATCCAGGTGGACTCGCGGGATGCGTTGCCTGTGAGGATATATCCCCGCGATGGGTTTCCCGCGAAGAAATCTTCGAGGGGTGTGGAACCTGGGATGGCAGCGGTCTGGCCGCCTTGGAAATCAATTCGGCCGCGGCCGGCATCGTAGGAAGCGGAGTCCACTTCGATATGCGCAATCTCCACGCCGAACTTCAGCGAATGCTTGCCCATCAAGTAAGAGACGCTGTCCTGGCCGTCGTAATAGGGGTTATGGAAATTGTAGGGACGATTGTGCCAGGTCCCCAGTTTTTCAAAACCAGTGAGGTTGATATTCGGCAAGCCGCCCAGACTGGTGATGCCCGTGTTGATGGGGTATCCCGATCCACCAGTAAGACCCGAGCCATCGGCGGGAACAGTGGAGTCGACTGAGAAAAAGTCAAAATCCACTTTGTCGTAACCAAACCGCACTTCATTCACAAGGCGCGAATTGGGAACCCAATCCCAGCTGCCAGAGGCCGTATAGGTCGTAATCGGCGAATGGTCTTCGAACGCCTGGTTCACGAACGGATGATCTTCCCCCGTGTTGGTGTAGTGACCTTCCAGAAACAATCCGTTCAAAGTGTTCTTGTCGTTGATGTGGTAGTCAATTTTTCCGATGCCGTTGTCGCTGGTGTTGGTGTTGGGAAATGAGCTGGTGAAGCTCTTGTTGCTTCCCGGATTGGCAGGCCACAATCCGCCGGTGCAAGACACGGATGGTGTCACGGTGCATCCCGCGAGGGCCAAGCTAACCGGGCTCAACGCGGAGGCTCCCAAGCCAGGAGTGTTGATGATGGTATTAATGGCGTCCACCATGCTGAGCGTTGGGTTGGAAACCGTTTGCGCGACGTTGGACGGAACGCCGCCCGTGACAATCGCGTTGCCGACAAAGGAGCGCAGGCCCTCATATCCAGCGAGGAAAAAGAGCTTGTCCTTCTTGATCGGCCCGCCAACGACTCCGCCGAACTGCTTCAGCTGCGTTGGCAGTTTATTGCAGGATGCCTGGATGGCAGCAAGGCAAACACCGTTGACCGGCGCAGGGGTAAACATATTGCGCGCATCCCATGCGTCGCTGCGGCCGAAGGCATAAGCCGTTCCGTGAAGGTTATTCGTTCCTGATTTCGTGCCGACGTTCACCACGGCGCCGGGTTTCCAGCCGAGTTCCGCCTTGGGATTTTCCTCGAGGTTAAATTCCTGGATCGCGTCGATGGGCAGAATTGTTGCGCCATCGGTGAAGGGGCTGGGCATATTGGCGATGGGCCGGGAGTCGTAGAAATTGACGTTGATAATGCCGTCCACCATCCACCCGGATTCATCGGGGCGTACGCCGTTGGAACTCTGGGTCCAAGGTCCGCCGCCGGGCTGAGCCGTGACGCCAGGACGCAGCGTGAGAAGGTTTTGGTAGTTGCGGCCATTTAAGGGCATGTCGTTAATGTCCGCATTATTGAGCGTCCCGCCCAGGGTGGCGTTGCTGGTTTCCACCAAGGGAGCCGCTTCCGTGACGGTGACGGTCTGCGCTTGTTCGCCGGGCTGGACAGTCAGGTCCACTCGGACCTCCTTGCCCACTTCGAGGACAATGCCGGTGCGCTCGATCTTCTTGAAGCCGTTGGCCTCGACACGAACAACGTAGGACCCCGGAATCAGGTTGGGAGCGTTGTATTCCCCCGCATCATCCGTGGTCAGCGTTCGCGTGACGCCTCTCTCCGTGTCCAGGACGGATACCGTAGCCCCTGCCACGACGCCGCCGCTCTGGTCTGAAACTGTTCCGAGAATCCGGGCGGAACCGCCCTGTGAATATGCCGGCAAGCAAAGCAAGAGCAGGGCAAAAACGCCGCCCAACAATTGGAAAGCCTTGCCGTACCGATCAACCCAAGTTGCCTTGTGTATGGAACTAAAACCATTCATGCTTGGACCTCCGTCCACAATCGAAAGATTATTGATTCTGAATCTGGCCCAACACCCCAAACCGCCTTCATCTTTCCAATTCCCACCCGCTCAAAAACACCTGCACTCACACTTCGCGCCCCCCGAGCTTTGCCGTTGAAAACCCTCCGCCTACGGCATTTACGTTCGCTTCGGACACACTTCATCGAAAAATCATTAAAGTAAGGGAAACGATCGCGACGAACATCGCGACGCAGGGCCCAGAGGAGGTCTTGCTTTACGCAGCCGGCATCTTTCGCCGACCGGCGTTACGAATGGCACCCACCATCTGAAAC
>PMOP01000473.1 GCA_003161495.1 Acidobacteriota bacterium
GTGCTGATCGGGCTCGCGTCCCATGCAAAAGCCGCCGCGTCGCGCGAACGCTCGAGCGCCTGCATGTGCGCCGCCTTGAGCCGCACGCCGCGATCCTGAAACGCGCGCTTCCGGTCATCCGTAGAAAGCCGCTTCACCGCTTCGGTCAGCGAAGGCAGCGTCGCTTCCGGATCCGCCGCGATGGCCAGATCCACTTCGCTGTAGCGCTGGAAATCCTGGTAGTTGGCTTTGATGTAGAGATCGTCCGAACTGATCGTGAGGAGCTTCGCGTTGGCCTTCGTGCCCGTCCGCGAAGTTCGTTCGATCTGGTCACGATAGTTGTGCGTGATGCCGTAAAAATCGGCCACGTCCAGGCCCAGAATCACATCCGCGTCGGCAACCGCCGCTCGTGCACGGTCAGACTGATTCAGCGGGTGGCGCGTCGGGAAATTCATGCGCCCGGCCTGGTCGACAACCGAACATTGCAAAGCCTCGGCGAGATCGACGAGGCACGCGAGACCCGCGGGCGTTCGCGCCGTGCGATCAACCAGCAGGACGGGATTCTCCGCCGCGACCAGAAGCCGCGCCATTTCATTGACCGAACCCGAATCTCCGACGGGCGGCATTTCAGTGGTCAGCTTCGGAATACGGATTTTCGTGTCGGGCGAGATCGCACTTTCCTGCAGATCGCCATCGGCCACGAGCACGACCGGCATGGTGGGCGGCGTCATCGCGATTCGATACGCTCGCGTCGCCGATTCCGCAAAATGCTCGAGCGAAATGGGCAGATCGTCCCACTTCGTAAAATCGCGCACCATCGCCGCCGCGTCCTGCACGCTGTGAAACCATTCCACTCCCGGCATGCGCTTGGTCTCGTCGATAATGTTTCCGAGAATCACATAGACGGGGACGCGATCGCAGTACGCGTTGTAAATCGCCATCGACGCGTGCTGCACTCCCACCGTTCCGTGCGCCAGCACCGCCAGCGGTTTCCCTTCCACCTTGTAATATCCGTGCGCCATCGCCACCGAGGATTCTTCATGGCAGCAGGTGATAAATTCAGGATTCTTATTGCCACCGTAGTTAATGATCGACTCGTGAAGCCCCCGAAAACTCGATCCCGGATTCGCGCAAACGTATTCAAACCCCAGCGCCTTGATCACATCCACCATGAAGTCCGACCCAGTGCGATCCGCGGTCAAAACCTCCGCGACGGCCGGAACTTCTGTCTCAGCCGCAGGAGACATGGGAGGCGGAACAACGCGTTTCGGCTCTGCCGGCTCCGCCGCAATACTCGCAGGCACCGCCGCCAATGCCGCAGCCCCAGCCGCAGCGCCCTTCAGAAAATTCCGGCGATTGACAACGGGCTTCGTTTGCTTAGCCATACGATTGCACCTCGGTTTCGTGGATGTTTCCTCTTTATATCACATGGATTGAGCCGCATGCCATCTCACCAGGCAGCGGATACCGATACGTATCTTTGACGCGTGCACCATATCGCCCGTTACCAAGTTGAACACAAATCCCCCCATTGCTATCCCGGAACACTGTACCTCAGCGGCGTTGACGCTCCTTTGGCGGGACGCTATCTTCAATAACTAAGGCCGTGCGGTGTGCTGGCGATTCCCCCAGGGCGATGGCGCCCTTGGCGCTAGCGCCTCTTTTGCACTGTAAGGATTTACGCCAGTTCCGCGCATGCACTGTTGATTGGCCGGCCCAGCCGGGTCATTGAGCAGTGGCAGTGCGCCCACGTGTCAAACATAAGTGACCACCCTGACCAAAGCAGGCCGCTACGATCTCCGTGAAGAACTAGGCCGCGGCACCATGGGCGTAGTGTTTCACGGATTCGATCCGATGATCGGCCGCAACGTTGCCGTTAAAACACTGCGTCTATCCGAGGCAGGGACGGGATTATCGCGCGAGGAATTGATCGGCAGGTTTCAGACCGAGGCGCGCGCGGCAGGTCTGCTGACCCACCCCAACATCGTCGTAGTCTTCGATGCCGGCGAAGAAGACGGATTGTTTTACATCACCATGGAATTCGTGGAGGGACGCAGCCTGCAATCGCATATCGACTCGCACCAGCCCTTCCCGGTGTCCCGCGTCCTGAAAATAATGGAGCAAGTGTGCTCCGCCCTCGATTTCGCGCATCAGCACAATGTGGTGCACCGGGACATCAAGCCTGCGAACTTGATGATCACTCCGGACGACACCGTCAAGATCACCGACTTCGGCACGGCAAAAATTCTGCAATTCGGCACGGCGCAGACGGCGCATGTCATGGGCACGCCGTCGTACATGTCGCCCGAACAAGTGAAGGGCAAGCCGGTCGACGGCCGCTCGGACATTTTTTCTCTGGGCGTGGTCCTGTATGAATTGATGACCGGAGAAAAACCGTTTCCCGGACAGAACATCACCACGGTCATCTACAAAATCATCAACGAAGAGCCCATCCCGCCGCGATCGCTCGATTCTTCCATCCACCCGGGCCTCTCCGCCGTCATTAGCAAGGCTCTGGCGAAGAATCCCGACGAGCGGTACCAGAGCTGCCATGAATTGCTGAACGCTTTGAAGAGTTACCACGAGGTTATGAGTCCCGAGCAGACAGTAAGAATGGCGCCGGTCACCTCGATGGATGCGCCGGGAACGAACCGCTATGCGGGACAACCGCCGCGCATCGCCGCTATTCCGACGGTTCCAGCCTCCCATGAGGAGGCTCAATCCCCCCAATTCATGTTGTCCGTTCCAGTAGAGGAGCCGCGGAAAAGGCCTGGAGGCCTGCTGCTCTCGTTCATTTTGCTGTGCATCATTGGGTATTCGGGATATCGCGTCTACCCGCCGCTTAAGGATTTGTGGCAACTCGCCCGTGAATCCCGGCAAGCGCAGCCTAACCCGGCAACATCTGAAACTTCTCCGGCCGAGACGACTGTCGACCCTTCGAATGTAAAACCCGATGTGCCATCCAACAGCGCGCCGCAAAGTCCCGCTTCCACGCCCGCGCCAGTCGCCGCTCCTCCAAGCGTCAATCCCGCTGCATCCGTGGAGAAGCCGTCTGTGCGAGATTCGTCACAGCCTGCAGCTGCGCCCGCTGGCGCCGTGAAATTCCCTGAAAGCTCAGCTGTGGCAACGCCCGGCGCTGAAAAATCCGTTGCGCCGCAAAAGCCGGCCGCTCTCGCGGGACCTTCCCCGGCTCACGTGCTTGAATCAAAATTGCGCGCCCAATTAAATGGCAAGCCACTCGCACAAAAAGTTAAAATTCAGGCCACCGGAAACGCACTCACGCTTTCCGGCTCCATGACTCTCGCCGAACATCGTGAACTTTTGCAGAACCTTCGCGCCGTTCCGGCCGGAGTTCGCGTGATCGACGATACCGAATTAACGGAAGGTTCGAATGCGATTCCCGCACCCGCGCCCGCCTCGGCTGGCTGGATTTGGGTGCGATCAACTCCCCCGGGCGCCGGAATTCTTGTGGACGGTGCGGAGACAGGCCAACGCACTCCAGCACGATTAGAATTGCAGACAGGTGAGCATGAGGTCCGTCTGGTGCTTCAAGGATATGGTGAAGCTCATCGGAATGTAGTCGTGAGCCAGGGCCAAACCATGCAATTCACTGAGACACTGTCGACAGAATAACCATATTATTTTGTTACACATACGCCCAGCGAGACCAGTAGTAAATGGGTTTTGCCGGAGCGAAATTGCAGTATTACGCCATGTGAGAACATTTCCCTTCGTGTAACGATTCTAGCCGTAATTTCCGCGTGGGTTAATTCTTAAGCCTCCAACCTCCAGCAATTCCCTGTATTTCAGCCCCTTGGAGGCGCATCCTGACGGTAGGCGGCATGCTCGTAGATTCTTAGAGATCACCCCATTGCCCGTTGCATCGGCGATATTGGCTCTACAAGCCCAATGAACCTGCAGGCTTCGGTTTATGGGTGATTCCAGGGACCTTACGTTATTTTGACAAGGGACCGTCTCCAGATGAAAGTCCTCGACAATTCGAAGACCAGACCCGGAGGCGATGTCCCCGTTGTAAACGCGGAGCCACTTTCTCCCCGCAATCAGGAACCGGCACTGGCCGAAGTAATCCCAGTCCGCCCGGCATTTTCAAACGCCGAGACGGCCGTAATTTTTTTCCTGCGGCAATTTCGAGTCCTGTTGGGCGCGGCGCGCCTGTACCAGCGAAATCATCCGCGGCTGATGGAAATTCTGGCCTCAACGGAGCAGCAGTTGCGCATCGCGCTAGCGGCGCGGTCTCCCCTGGTGGTGGCGATAGAACCGAATGGAATTCTTCTGCCTCGCCAGGAAGGCGCTGTGGCCGAACTTCTGCACGATCCTCGCGGAGAATTGCGAGGGCTGGCGGAAGAACTTCTGCGCAGCGGCATTTGCTCTTTCCTGTTCACCCATCCCATCAACGTCGGCGAGCTGGATTTATTGGCGCATGAAATCAGCCAGGTTCCGCGCAGCGCCTCTCCCGGCGATACCGCCTCGCGAAAATTGTGGGACAACTGGATCAAGAATCGGGGCGTGGTCGGGATTCGCATCAATATTCCGACCGAGCGGCGCGATTCCCTGTTGCTGGCAAGCCTGATGTCCGTGGTGCTCGCCTACGATAATGGGCCGCAACATTCCTCCCACTCCCGCGCCGTTCGAGCGATGCCGGAGGCGAGCTTCGACCAGATCGCGACAACGGTGCGGGTGCTGGAAAAATTGGCGCCGCCCGACGATCCGGAAATGAAGCCATCGACGGAAGACATTGCGCGGCGATTTCATTCCGTGGTTTCCGCGAGCCAACCGTCTTCCATTTCCCTGATCGTGTACGGAGTCTCCAACGTAAAACCGCGCGAAGGCGAAACGCTGAAGCCCTATCTCGACAGGCTTACCGATGAACTGGCGCTGGCATTTGTGAAGCAAGAGTTTCACGCGGGACGGATCACTCCTCCATTGCTGGGCCCTTTGCTCGTGCAATTGGACCGGGAACGAGGCCAGGCGGACAACACGGGAACCAACCGGTTTGGAGGATCGCAGTACGACGAACTTCGCGTGTCGCTCTTGTGCGAAAAATTCTGGAACGCGCTGCCCGCCCGCGTGAAAGCGAAAACGTTGCGGAGCCGCGACGCCTGGTGCGTGCCCGCGTCCGTCGTGGCGCGTTATCTGGAACCTCTCGCCGCGGCCTCCGAAAAAAAGAAAGCCGATGCGGCGGCGCGAGAAGGCCGCGTTGTATTGCTGGCGTATGCGAAGTGCCTGGAATCGGAAGAGGGCAAGGCGCGGCGCGCAGTGGCCGCGGGCCTCGCGGAAATCGCGCCGCAAACGGAACGATTGTGGCCTCACCCCTCGGCGGCCGACTTTGGTCGCGGGATTGTGCAGGCGCTTCTGCGGGAAACTTCGCCGGGGATCGCGGGGCTTCTTTCCGCGGTGGTCGAGAAATTGGCGCGCACGGCGATGTACAAGCACGATTACGCGGAGTTCGAGCGAATTCTCGAAGCCCTCGAGGCGGCGCCGCGTGACGAAGAACACGCGCATATTTCAACGCTCGTCGGGCGCATTCTGAGCGACGAGCAGTGGCTCTACCTGGTGGACGAAGCCCTCTCCAGCCAGCCGCTCAACCCGGTCATCCCGCGATTACTGAAGAGAAGTCCGGACCGCTTGATCGACAGGCTGGGCCTGCTGCTCACCGCAGCCAACGGGCTCAATTCCCTTCCCGCGATGGTGCGTTTGATTCATGGGACGGGCGAGCCGGTGCTCGGCGCTCTGGAATTCCGGTTGTATGAAGCGCGGAAACAGCGCGTGGCGACGGCCATTCATCTGCTTGCTTCCGCGGACCCGAAACGCCTGGCCGCCGCGTTACCCAAATCGCTGGCAAGCTGGGAATGGAATTTGCAGGACCTCGCCGCCACGGAACTTATGAAGTGGATGAATCCGCCGGTTGTAGCCGCGACTGCGCAGGCTTTTCTAGCCACGTTGTCTGAAGCGCATGCCATGGTCGTGCCCTGCATGATCGATCATCTGGGCACCGCGCATGAGACGGCGGCCGTTCCAGTGCTCCTTCAGATCGCCGAGGGCGTTCATCCGATGTTGCGTGACATTTATTTCCGGATCAAAGCCATCGAAGCGCTCGGCAGAATGCGCGTGCCCGAGGCGGCTCCTCCGCTGCTGCGATTGGTGAGGGAGCGCACGGGCCTCGCCCACAGCGAACCTGCGGCGCTGCGCTCTGCAGCCGAAGAAGCTTTGGCACTGCTCGAAAATCGGCCGTCGTCCGCGCGCGCTCGAGTCGCCGAAAACGCGCGCACAAAGCCCAGCATGGCCCATTCGCGCTCGCGCCGTTACACGCGCGCGCGCGTGCAGCCGCCGATGCAAGCGGTCATGACGGGATCGCGCGTCGGAGCCGCTCGCGTTCGCGTCCTCGCGCTCGGCGGAGCATTCCTCGAAACCGATCAGCGTCTGGCGATTGGCGACTCCATGCAACTTCAAATTCGCTCGGGACTGCGCAAAATCGAATCCACTGCCGTCGTCCGCAACCTTACGACGACCGGAGCCGGCGTGGAATTCGTACACCTGAAGCCGCACGATCGCGAACGCCTGAGGCGCCTCATCTCGCATTTGGCCAAATAGATTTCTCCGGCCAACCCAAATTTCAGACTTGCAAGCCTTCAGGGGCAGGTTTTTAGTAGCGCGGGCTTCAGCCTGCGGGTTTTAGGCCTTGCTAGGACAAACCCCGCAGGCTGAAGCCCGCGCTACTGAAAACCTGCGCCACTTTCGCAATTTATTGTTGTTCGTCGGAACTCGGCGTAGAGAGCAACGGGCGCGGAAACGTTTCAATAGGTTCTAATTCCGGAACTTCCTCGCTGCCGACGCCCATCTCTCTAAACTTGCGGGCGGACGGGATCAGTCGGCTGTCAAACGAGGCCACGGCATTGTTGTACGCCTTGCTGGCGCGCTCCAAGCCCTTGGCAATTTCCGAAAGATGTTCGGCGAATTTGACGACGCGGTCGTACAATTCCTTGCCTAAATCCTTGATGCGCTCCGCGTTTTCGGCGACCAGTTGCTGTTTCCATCCATACGCAATCGCTCTCAAAAGAGCGATGAGCGTTGTCGGGCTGGCGAGGACAACGCGCTTCTCGATGGCGTCCTCAATGAGCGCGCGGTCCTGTTCGAGCGCGGCGCTGAAAAAAGATTCTCCCGGAACAAAAAGGACGACGAACTCGGGTGTCGGTTCAAATTGCTTCCAGTATTCCTTGCCCGATAGCGCGTTGATGTGATTGCGAACCAGTGCGGCATGCTGAAGCACAGCCTCGCGATATTCAACATCGGAGCGCGCGCTCACCACTTTCAATGCGGCGTGCAGCGGGACTTTTGCATCCACGACGATCTGCGTCCCGCCCGGAAGATGCACAATCAGATCCGGGCGCAGGCGGCCTTGTTCCGTATCGACGGATTGTTGTTCCTCGAAATCGCAGTGCGGAGACATGCCGGCGAGTTCCACGGCGCGCCTCAGCGTCAGCTCACCCCACTTACCTTTGACCTGCGGCTGCTTGAGAGAGCTGACCAGGCTTCCCGTTTCCTCGCGCAATTCCTTGCTGGTCGTGGCCAGGAGTTGCACTTCGCTGCGCAGGCTGCCGTACGCTTCCTGCCTTGCGGACTCGACGCGGGACACTTCCGTGCGAAGATCCTTCAAAGCCGTTTCCAGCGGATCCACCATGGCCTGAATGGCCAGCTTGCGGTGCTCGAGGTCCCCTTCAGCTTCTTTCTGCAGGGAATCGAATTTTGATTTTGCGAGCTCGATGAATTGATCGCTGCTAGCCTTCAAGGCTTCGCCGGCGAGTGCCTGAAAAGCCTCCCGCAGCTTCACCTGGGCGTCGTCGAGCAAGCGCCTCTGTTCGAGAAGATTCGCTCGCTGCGACTCGGCGTCTTTCTCCGCGGAGGCGCGCAGCTTCTGTTCCTCTTCCAATCTCTTCTGCGAAATTCGCAAATCTTGCTGCAAGGTATCGTTCTGTTTTTTTAACTCCTGAGCCGTGCCGTCCAGGCCCGCCGCCCGCCTTTCCAGATCCAGGCGCGCGGCGCCCGCCGAAGCATTCGCCCACGCCCAGGCAATCGCAAAACCTGCCGCGAGACACGCGATGGCAATCAGTATTTCAATTCCTGTCATGAAGTCGCCTTCGGCGAAAAATAGAGCGAAGCGTCAGAGTAGCACAGGCCAGCGATGCGAAAACCCGTCATCGAGCGTGTTCTTCAGTTCGGCGCGGATTCGCGGAGATGAGCCTCGCCGAAACGGTATAGTTTCCGTCGGTCACAAATTTCACTTCCACCGGCGCGATATTTTCATCGCCGCCCGAAGTTTTGACGCGCTGCACGTTTCCGTTGGAAAGCTGGATCACTTCCGGCGAAACGTTGCGAACTTCCAGAAGAAGAGGCTCCGTTGTGCCTCGCGCGTGCAAAGTAAGTTCACCGGTTGAGCCGGCAGTGACGGCCTCCTCGGGGCCGCTGAATTCCAACTGCACGGCCGAGATTGGAAATTGTCCGGCCTCGGCTCCGGCGATGGTGACATGAAGGGTGACTTCACCGACGGGGACGCCCGGGCCGGGCAGCGCCACAATGGAAACCGGGGAGGACGCCACAACCAGGCACGGATCGCCGTTCAGATAAACGTGGTTGAAATCCGCAGCGCCTCGAAAGCCGGAGCCCTCCAAAGTAAATCGGTCGTGGACCGCGATAACATGCGGATAGAAAAGTACGGCAGCCCCTGCCGGAGCGCCTTGCGATGCTGCCTGCGAACCGGAGCCTTCTAGATTCACAATGGTCGAGGACGCATGAATTCCCAGGCTGGAAATCTTTGCGATCATTCTGCCGGGTTGATCGGGAGCCTTGAACATGGCGCGCCCCGTCGCGCCGGTTGTTACTTTCTGGCCGTCCGGAAGTTCCACCGCGATGCGAGGCAACAGGCGGCCCTGAGAATCGAGCACAGCGAGCGTGGCCGGCGCGCCGGCAACTATTTTGGGCGGCAGGATAATCAGCCACGGCGCGGGAGAAGCATGCGGTTTCGGCGGCTGCTGAGCCGCGGCAAGCGCGGCGCACAGTCCAATGAGAAAAGTGAAAGCCAGAGAGCGGCCCGGAATTTTATGGAAAGAACGCGCGCGTGCCATGGAAGGGATTCTACCGCGACGGGGCTAAGAGTGCGAAACAGCTTCACAGGCCAAGGTCATTCTGAATTTACAAGATTTGTTCTCCGCTCATGCCCGCGGGCTTTTATCAGCCTCGAACCAACCCGGCCGCAATCCCTATAATCGCTCCACCAAGAACCAGCCACGCGGAATTGATTCGGAAGCGCAACAGCAGCACCGCGCTCGAAATCACGAGAGCCGCGGTAAGCCAATCCACAATGGCCGAGCGCCCCAATTGATAGCTGACGGCAGCCATCAACGCCAGCGATGCTACGTTCACCCCGTCGAGAAAAACGCCGGCTGTCGTGGACCGGCGAATCAGCGGTATGAGCGGCCCGCTGATGGCCACAAGAATAAACGCGGGAAGGAAAATTCCAACCGTCGCCACCAGCGCGCCCACTGGTCCTCGCAACAAATAACCGAGGAACGTAGCCGTGGTGAATACCGGCCCCGGCGTCACCTGCCCGATGGCAACCGCATCCACCAATTGCGCGTCCGTCACCCACGCGCGATGCACCACCAGATCGGCCCGCAGAAATGCCAGCAGAACATAACCACTGCCAAACACAATCGAGCCGATCCACAGAAATACCAGGAATAGGGACCACATTCCGGGAATCGCCGCCGTCACGCCAGTGAAGGCCGCCCACGGAAAAATTCGCACGAGTGCCGCGCGTGACGCGCGCCACGCGGGAACGAAGCTCAGCGCACCTTTCGTTTCGTTTTCTGTCCCGCGTCGGTAGAGCGCGTGAATTCCTGCAAGGATCGCGCCCGTTCCAAACAAAATGATCAGAACATTCACTTGCGCAACGCTCAGCGCAACACACACCAACCCGGCAATCGCCAAAAGCGAGCTCTTCACCGCCGTGCGCCCGAGGCCCCAGAGCGCCTGCAAAATCACGGCAATCACGACGGGCTTAACGCCATACAGCACCGCCGCAACCTGGGGTAAATGTCCAAAACGCACGTACGCCCAGGCAATGATCCCCACCAGAATCGCCGCCGGAAAAATAAAGCACACGCCGCCAATGACGAGTCCTGCCCATCCGGCCCGCAAATAGCCGATATGGATCGCCAATTCGCTGGAGCTCGGACCGGGAATCAGGCTGCTTGCGCCGAGCAGGTCCAGAAATTTTTCGCGCGACAGCCATTTTCTGCGGCGAACCAACTCGTCTTCCATGATGGCAATATGCGCCGCCGGCCCGCCAAACGCCGTGACGCCGAGCCGCAGAAAAAAAAGCGCCAGCTCTTTGAGAGACCCGCGCTTCGCGTCGTCGCCCGGCGTTCCTGTCTGCATGGGTTCAAGATCGGCCAACCTTGCCTCGCACTTCGTTCGGCTCTGCGGTGAAATTCACGGAACGGTTTGGAGTGTAACGCATTCCAGACGCCGAAACACACCCGCGCGAGTTCGGTTCGCTTTTGTAGCACAGGCACTCCTGCCTGTGCGGTTTTCGCGATTGTCAAAAGAACGGGAATTATGCGCGCACTTTACAAAACCGCACAGGCAAGAGTGCCTGTGCTACGCGAGCGAGGTCTTCGCAATCATTTAGTAGGGAACAAAAAATCAGTGGGAGCTTGCCGCAGCCATGTACGGATTCAAATTCACCGCGCGCCAACCGCCGCGAATAATCGCGGCGCGAATCTGCGCGGGAGTTTTGCCTTTCTGCGTGAGTTGATAGGAGAGCACCGCTTCCTTCTGGCATATATCGCATTCCGATCCATGCGTCCCCACGAAGCAATCCAGCAAACTCTTGTGCCCCTCGTGCCGGTCGCAATAGCAGTAGCAAGGCTGCTGGTACAACACCGGCCTGATCTTCGCCGCCAGCGCATACACATTCCGATTCAGCGCGTCAGGAAATTGTTTCGGATCGAGCGTCGCCGGAAATGGCGGCTTAAGTGCATACGCGTGGTAGGAAGGCGTCCCCAGATCGGCCGTCCCCGGCATGTCCATCTGCATCTGCTGCCCCTGGCCGCTCCATTCTGCGCCGAGGGCCGGACGCATTTGCGCCAAGCCCACGCTCATCAGGATCAAAGTGCAGGCGATTGCTGTTGCGGTGTATCTGCCAGTCATATCAGGAGCCTTTCTCTCAGGAAGCGGTTGCGTCAGGATCTGTTGCCTCTGGCAATTCATCGGGTGCGGAATGATCGGACTCGGCGTCGGAACTCGCAGTGGTCGAGAACGTCGCAGGCGCGGTTTCGGTAGACGTCACGCCGGGGACAAAAGAAGCGGACGAAATATCCGCAGCACCGGCGGCGTTCGCCGACAAATTTTCCAGCCGCGCTGAAAGCACGTCCGCGAGCAAATCGAGCAGCTTGCGAGCACCTTGCCCGTCGGTGTCAAGGTCCGGGTTATATCCGGCGACTACGAGCGCGGCCAGATTGGACTGGCTGACGAAAACGCGCAGCGCGTCGCGGACTTCATTCAAGGTGAGGCCGCCTGCGCCGGGAAAATCCGTCCAGGGAAACTCTTCGCTGTTGATCGCGTCCACGTCGAAGTGCAGGATGAACTGGTGTTTGGCGGCGTGCACGCGTTCGAGGGCCACGCGAGCGGCGACGGCTGCGCCAACCGTTGAGACTTCCAGTGAAGCATGGCGTCGCAGGGGCGAGGCCATCAGATACTGCATCTCGGGCGCGTCCATGCGCTCGAATCCGAACAAGGCAATGTCGGGTTCGCGAACCAGCGGGGGCTCGCCCCAGAAACGAACCAGTTCCGGCGCGCCGCGTCCGATCACTTGTGAGATTACCATTCCGTCAATGCATCCCGAAGGAGTCGTCGCCGGGACATTGAGGTCCGCATCGCGGTCCATATAAATCAGGCTGACGTTGCGGTAGAAGCGGCGCGCCCCGGCGATGACCGCCAGGACGGAAATGCAATCGCCGGAAAGGATGACGGGGAGCGCGCCTGTTTTCACCGCGACTTCCACGCGCGGGCGCAGATCGTTCAGCGATTTCAGAATTGCGGAAACATTCCTGGCTCGAGGATGTTCGTTGTCAGGCTGGAAAAGGTAGGTGGCTGTGTCGCCATGATCCGCGACTTGAAATCCCGCGCCTTTCAGGCGATCCGCGATTCCGGCGGCGCGCAAGGCCGCGGGCGCGCGCTCGTGCCCGGCGTTAAGGGCCGCTGCGCTCGTGGCCGAGCCCAGCAGGACAATATTCTTCGCCTGACGGGTGATCTTGACCGCCAAAGTCGCTCTCCTGAAATTGGAGACTCGCTCCCATGAATGACGACAGCCCGCACAATCATTCGCCTGTGATTATCATTCAGTAAACATACGCGAAACGCCGCTTCCGCTAATTCGAGGCCGGCGCGATCGTGGTCAGCTCGGACGGCAGGGTAAACCGCACATCTTCGCGGATCAAATCGAGATCGCGCTGTTTCGTGTAGCCGAGTCCGGCCAAATGTTCGCTCACCTGCTCGACCAGAACTTCCGGCGCGGACGCTCCGGCCGTAAGGCCGACGCGGCGAATTCCTTCGAGCCATTTCGGATCGATGTCTTTCGCGGCGTCAATTAATTCCGCCGGAACTCCCGAGCGCTTGGCGACTTCCACGAGCCGGTTCGAGTTGGAACTGTTCGGCGAGCCGACTACGAGGATCAAATCCACTTCGCGCGCGAGTTGCTCGACCGCTTCCTGCCGGTTCTGCGTCGCGTAACAGATGTCGTCCGAAGCTGGGCCCTCGATCATCGGAAACCGTTCACGCAGCCGCGAGACAATTTCCTGCGTGTCGTACAGGCTCAGCGTGGTCTGAGTAAGAAATGCGAGGTGATTCGCGTCCTTCACTTCGAGCGCGTCCACCGCTTCGACGCTGTCCACCACCACGGTTTGTTTCGGAGCTTCCCCCGACGTCCCCACGATTTCCTGGTGATCGCGGTGGCCGATTAAAATAATTGTGCGGTTCTCGCGCGCGAATTTCAGCGCTTCGAGATGGACTTTGGTCACGAGCGGGCACGTCGCGTCGATCACGCGCAGTTCCCGCTGCCGCGCTTCTTCACG
>PMOP01000393.1 GCA_003161495.1 Acidobacteriota bacterium
TGTAGCCCGCGTCTTCAGACGCGGGGTTTTTCGCAAGGATTCGCCGCGAACAAATTAAGATTGAGCGCAAGATTCGGATAGCGCCGCGGGAACGGTTTTGGATATTGTGGTTTGGTGAGAAGTGCTCCGCCAGTCTCGACAATTTCCAGCCGGCCGTTGCAGCTAATCCCCGCGCCGGCTCGAAAGCGATACCTCGCCGCAGTTGCTCTGCATGATGCACGGATGGATGGGGCATTTGTGTACGCGGTCCGCTCAACGGGAATTTATTGCCGCCCTTCGTGCCCTTCGCGGCGCCCACGCGCAAACCAAATTCAGTTGTTCCCGCAGGCTGATGCAGCGGAGCAGGCAGGGTACCGTGCCTGCCTGCGCTGCCGTCCTCGCGAGGCGCGCTGCAGCCCGCAAGCGGATCTCATCCGGCGTGTGTGCGCGGAAATCGAGGCGAGTCCGGAGGGCGCGATTTCGCTGCAAGGCCTGGCGCAGCGCACCGGGGTTAGCGCCACACATTTGCAACGCACGTTTCGCCGGGCCATGGGTATTTCGCCCCGGCAATATGCGGACACGCTTCGCATGGCGCGCTTCAAATCCGAATTACGAAAGGGGAAAGACGTGACCACTGCAATGCATGAGGTTTCTTTCAGTTCCGCAAGCCGCCTGTATGAAAAATCCGACGCGCAACTGGGCATGACGCCGGCCACCTACCTGCGAGGCGGCCGCGGAATGAACATTTCCTACACTATCGTTCCGTGCTCGCTGGGACGCGTGCTGGTGGCAGCCACGGAGCGTGGAATTTCCGCTGTTTACCTTGGAGATAATGACGCTTATTTAATCAGCGCTCTGCACAAGGAATATCCGCATGCGGAAATCCGGCGCGGCTCGGAAGAACACTCCAGGTGGACAGGCGAAATTGTGCGCCATCTGGCGGGATCCAACGCGAGTCTGGATTTGCCCACGGACGTAGTGGCCACGGCATTCCAGCGGCGTGTCTGGGAGGCGTTGCGCGCCATCCCCGTGGGCGTGACGCGCACCTATTCAGAGGTGGCGCGTTCCATCGGGCAGCCGAGCGCGATACGTGCAGTGGCCCGGGCCTGCGCCACAAATCCAGCCGCCATCGTTGTCCCGTGCCATCGCGTCATTCGCACGGACGGAACGCTGGGAGGCTACCGCTGGGGTCTCGAAAGGAAACGCTCCTTGATCGACCGTGAGAGTCTGTTTTCAAAACGTGCTGCCAAAGATAAATGAAGGGGAAAACTACGCCTGGGGCTCCACCTTGGTTGTGCCGTGCGGCCAGTGGGGTTTGAATTCGCTGTCGGGAATGCGCACATTTCGATTCATGTTGCGATAGCGGATGATGAAATAGTCGCCAGACCCCGTTTCAAAAAATTGCTGCTGCACGGGAAGCCATGTGGATTCGTCCAGCCACAATTGAATTTTGGAGAGTTGCTTGCGCACTTCCTCGGTTTTCGGCAAAAGCTCGAGACGAAGCGCCTTGCGATTATCCAGCGTTTCTTCACCCTGCAGCGTAATCGTGTAACTCTCTTTCAAGGAGCTTCCCGAAGTCCCAAAGCCAAGCAGCAGGAATTGATCGACCAGGGATTTTTTCTTTCCCAGGTTGTATTGCTCGACGCGGTGAATCTTCGGGTTATAGATATAGAAAGTATCGCCGTCGCGAAGAATCGTGCGCGCGTCGGGCTGCGTTACTTCAATTCGCATCTTGTCATCGCGCCGCACGGAAATCCGCCCGGATTCGGTGGATTTGTCGTTCACCACCACTGTTACCTTGGTTCGCTCCATATCGGCCGTCAAGCTATGGAAATCCGCAGCCTGCATATCCATCTGCTTGAGGACGTTATCAATTGTCCAACTGGATTGAGCGGAGGTGGCGGCTCGCGTCACAAGAGAATGGCAAAGCGCCGCGGCACACAACACTACGCAGATTCTGAAAACCACTCCTGAACGTTTCATTAAATCGGCTTCCCCCCGGCCCGTTTCCGCATATCGGATCCCGCATTTTTGTGCGGGAAAAATGATGCGGAATCGAGAAGGGATCGTATCACACAGATTGAGATGCCGAGTCCTCGTCGAGCGTTACTCTTTCCGGAATGCAACGCCCGCCTATGTTCCTTATTGCCCAATCCTGCAATGCAAATCGCGGAAAAGTTTCCTATTGGAGTTATAATATAGCCGTGGCTATTCCCCTCCGCGCTCTGTCCGTGGCGGTCAGTCCTCGTGCTAATGGTGTGATCCTAGCGATTGATTATGGAAAGAGGCGCCTGGGCCTGGCCCTTTCCGATGAATTTGGCGTAACTTCCCGCCCGTACGCCACCTGGACGCGGATCAACCGCCGCCGCGATCTCTCCCGTTTGCGCGACCTTGTTCGCCAGGAAGGAATTCGCCGCATTGTTGTCGGGCTTCCGTTGCACCTGGACGGCACGCCCAGCGAAATGTCGGAAGAGGCAAGAAGTTTTGCGGCGCGCGTCGAAAAAGCTCTCGGACTTCCCGTGGAAATGATGGACGAGCGCCTCAGCAGCTGGGAAGCGCAAGAAACACAATCCAAAACCAAGCCAGGCAAACACGCACCGCGCGGTTCCGCGGGTCACCCCACATCGAAAAAGAAGGCTCCGCTCGACGAGATCGCCGCGGCCATCATCCTGCGTGACTATCTGGATCAGGCGCGCGCGCGGCATGGGTCGCGAGGCTGAAATGCGTCGCGCCTTCCTCTTGCTCCTGATCGTACTCGTTCTTGCGGCGGGATATCTTTACGTCTCGTTATACCAGCCGTATCGAGCCTTCCCGAGCGATGGCGTGTACGTGGACATCCCTCACGGAGCATCGCAACGCACCATCTCGCGCCTGCTCGCCGAAAACGGCGTGGTGCGCAGCCGCATGGCCTTTGAATTTTTGTGCCGCTCGCGAAAAGGGCGCACCATGGAAGCTGGAGAATATTTCTTCGATCGCCCCGTGACCGCTTTGGCCGTCTACGATGCAATCGCAAATGGCCGTGTGTTCGTAAAAGAATTCGTAATTCCCGAGGGATTCACGATGTTCGATATCGCGGAC
>PMOP01000533.1 GCA_003161495.1 Acidobacteriota bacterium
GTAAAAGGGCGGGCGATCTTCGACAACAAAAATGATGCGCTCTTCCCGAATCAGTTTGTGAACACGCGCCTGCTGGTGAACACGCTGCAGGGAGTCACGCTCGTTCCGTCCTCCGCGATTCAGCAAAATGGCCAGGCATCGTTTGTGTATGTGATCCAAAACAACGTCGCGCACATGCGCAGCGTAAAGCCGGGGGTTACGGATGCGGGCCAAACGCAGGTGGACGGCATCAATCCCAGCGATGTTGTGGCCAACAGCAGCTTTGACAAGTTGCAAGATAACTCTGCGGTAATCATTTCCAACGCGCCCGCCGCCACCAATACGAACGGGAGAAAAGCGCAGTGAATCCTTCTCGTCCGTTTATCTTGCGGCCCGTGGCCACCGCTTTGCTGATGGCCGCAATTCTTTTGGTCGGCCTGGTGGGCTACACGCAACTTCCGGTCTCCGCATTGCCGGAAGTCGATTATCCCACCATTCAAGTGCTCACATTTTATCCGGGCGCGAGCCCGAACGTCATGGCGACTACGGTGACGGCGCCGCTGGAGCGCCAATTCGGCGAGCTGCAAGGTTTGAGCCAGATGACTTCGACGAGCTCGGGCGGCACTTCCGTTATCGTTCTGCAATTTAATCTCACCCTGGCCATCGATGTCGCAGAAGAAGAAGTGCAGTCCGCCATCAACGCGTCGCAAAGTTTATTGCCGTCCATCCTGCCCGCGCCGCCGACCTACAGCAAAACCAATCCCGCCGATGCCCCTGTACTCACGCTGGCCATCACCTCGAATTCCATTCCGCTTTCCCAGGTCGAAGACCTGGTGGACACGCGCCTTGCGCCCAAGATTTCGCAGCTCAATGGCGTCGGCCTCGTAACCATCAGCGGCGGGCAAAAGCCCGCGGTCCGCATTCAAGCCAATCCTACGGCTCTATCTTCCTATGGCCTCAATATGGAAGACCTGCGAACTGCCTTGACACAATCCAGCGTGAACGCCGCCAAAGGGAATTTCGATGGGCCGCGACAGGATTACCAGATTGATGCCAACGATCAACTGGTCACCAGCGCCGACTATCAAAAAGTTGTAGTGGCATTTCGGAACGGCGCTCCGGTGATGCTCACCGATGTGGCCAACGTCGTGAACGGCGTGGAGAACAATTATCAGGCCGCGTGGATGAATCAGACTCCCGCGGTCATCTTGAATGTGCAACGCCAGCCCGGAGCCAACACGATCAGCGTGGTCAACAGCATCAAGCAGCTGTTGCCGCAACTGAAGGCCAATTTGCCCTCGGGCATTCAAGTCAGCACGCTCACCGATCTGACCACCGCCATCGAATCGTCGGTTGCTGACGTGAAGTTCGAGTTGATGCTGACGATCGGACTCGTTGTGCTGGTCATTTTTCTTTTCTTGCGAAGTCTCTACGCCACAATTATTCCCAGCGTGGCCGTGCCGTTGTCCCTCATCGGCACTTTCGCTGCGATGTATATGCTTGGATACAGCCTGGACAATTTATCGCTGATGGCGCTGACCATCTCCACCGGCTTTGTGGTGGACGATGCGATCGTGATGATTGAAAACATCTCGCGGTACATCGAAGCGGGCGATCCTCCGATGGAAGCGGCGCTGAAGGGCGCGGAGCAAATTGGATTCACCATTCTTTCGCTGACCGTTTCGCTCATCGCTGTGCTGATTCCGTTGTTGTTCATGGGCGACGTAGTGGGGCGCCTGTTCCGCGAATTTGCTGTGACGCTGGCCGTCACCATCGTCGTTTCGGCCGTGGTCTCGCTGACGCTCACGCCGATGATGAGCGCGCGAATTCTGCGGCACGTTCCGGAAGGGAAGCAGGGACGCATCTATCAAGCCACCGAGCGCGCTTTCGAGCGAATGATCGCGTTCTACGGGCGCACTCTTAAATTTGTGCTTGAATACCGGACGATTACGCTGCTCGTTGCCCTGGCTACTTTGCTGCTCACGGTCTTCCTCTACATCATCATCCCCAAAGGTTTCTTTCCGGTTCAGGATACCGGCGTCATCCAAGCCATCTCGCAAGCACCACCGGCGATCGGCTCCAAGGACATGGCGGCGAAGCAGCAAGAAATTGCAAAAATAGTTCTGAACGATCCGGCGGTGGAAAGCCTCTCGTCGTTTATCGGCGCGGACGGAACAAACACCACGACGAACAGCGGCAGGATGTCGATCAATCTGAAGCCACTCGCCGACCGCAAGATCAGCGCCGCCGATGTAATCCGCCGGCTCAAGACAAAACTGGATTCAGTGGAGGGAATGCAGCTGTACATGCAACCTGTGCAGAACATCAGCGTGGACGATCGCGTGAGCCGCACGCAATACCAGTACACGCTGGAAGATCCCGATGCGAATGAACTGAATGACTGGACGGGCCGCCTGGTCGACCGGATGAAGAAGTTGCCGGACCTGGAAGATGTGGCCACCGATCAACAGTTGGGAGGCCTCGCTGTTTCCCTGGTGATTGATCGCGTCACGGCCTCGCGATTTGGAATCGCGCCCTCGACCATCGATAACACCCTGTACGACGCTTTCGGCCAGCGCCAAATTAACACGATGTATACGCAAGTAAATCAGTACCACGTTGTTCTCGAAAGTCAGCCGCAATTTCAACTCGATCCCAACAAATTGAATCATCTCTATATCCAATCCAATGCCTCGTCAGGCGCGACCGGTACCGGAGCCGCTACTTCCTTTGCGTCCTCCGGATCGTCCGCCGCTGGGTCGAATGCGCTGACGACTTCCGCTCAGTACACGCCGTCTGCCAGCACGCTTGCGCCTCCGGCGAACGCGCTTTCGGCGAGCACTTCTACTGCGACGTCCAGTAAAGGGGCCGGCTCCGCGGGCGCTACCAGTTCGACCGTAAGCAACGCCGTGCCGCTGAGCGCCTTTTCGCACTTTGAAACCACCACGGAACCGCTTTCCATTAATCATCAAGGCCAATTTCCGGCCATCACCATCTCATTCAACCTCGCGCCAAATGCCGCGCTGGGAAATGCCATTACGGCGGTCGACAAATTGCAGAAAGACATGAACATGCCGCCCAGCCTGCAGGCGTCCTTCCAAGGCACGGCGGCTTCGTTCACGAATTCGCTTTCCAATGAACCATTGCTCATTCTTGCCGCGCTGGTCACCGTTTACATCGTGCTCGGTGTTTTGTATGAGAGTTTCGTCCATCCGATCACGATTCTTTCCACTCTGCCATCGGCGGGCGTTGGCGCTTTTCTGGCGCTGATACTTTTTCATCAGGATTTAAGCGTCGTGGCCATCATTGGCATCGTCCTCCTGATCGGCATCGTGAAAAAAAACGGGATCATGATGGTTGACTTCGCGCTGGACGCCGAGCGCAATCACGGAAAAAACGCCACCGACGCAATTTACGAAGCCTGTCTGCTCCGCTTTCGCCCCATCATGATGACCACCATGGCCGCGCTTCTCGCTGGATTGCCGCTGGCGCTTGGAACCGGCTTCGGTTCTGAATTACGCAGGCCGCTTGGCATCGCCATGGTGGGCGGATTGTTGCTGAGCCAGGCGCTCACGCTTTACACCACGCCTGTCATTTACATTTTTTTTGACAATCTGGCGCATCGCCTTGAGAAAAAATCGAACCACCCGAATACGGGAGAAGCCGAAGCGGCAGGCCCGGCATGAATATCTCGGAACCATTCATTCGCAGGCCGGTGGCCACCACGCTCCTCACCGTGGCAATTTTTCTTGCCGGGGCCATTGCGTTTGAAGTGCTGCCGGTTGCTCCTCTGCCGGAAGTCGATTTTCCGACGATTTCGGTCAGTGGGGGTTTGCCGGGAGCAAGCGCGGACATTATGGCTTCCTCCGTCGCCACTCCCCTGGAGCGGCAGTTTGGTCACATCGC
>PMOP01000059.1 GCA_003161495.1 Acidobacteriota bacterium
GGTCAAGGCTGTAATTTGATCGAGTAGTTTACGGATTTTTTATAGGCCGCCTGAAGAATGTTTTCCAGGTTTAAAGTCCGGGGAGCAGGAACCCACCGTCAACCGTGAGGGTTTGGCCAGTAATATAAGAACCTTTTTCGGAAGCGAGGAGCAGCGCAAGTTCCGCGATGTCGGAGGGCTGTCCGAGGCGCTGGATGGGCTGTTTCTCCAGCACGCTTTCTCGTTGCACTTCATCCTTCCAGTAATGCTCGCTAAGAGCCGTTTGAATTAAACCGGGGGCGATGGCATTTACCCGCACGCCCTTGGAGCCAAGCTCCAGGGCGTACGACTGGGTCATCATGATCAGCGCGGCTTTCGTCATGCTATAGAGCAGGCTATACAGTTGCGGGCGAAGGCCGGCAATCGACGCGATGTTGATGATCGATCCGCTGCCGCGTTCGCACATGCCGGGAGCGACGGCTTTCACCAGGCGAAAGGCGCTTTTCAGATTGATCTCGATCATTTTGTCGAATTGCGACTCGTCAATTTCGAGGCACGGTCCGAAGGAAATATTCGTCGCGGCGTTATTTACGAGAATATCTACCGGTCCCAATTCCTTCGTTGTGAAAGCGACCATTCTGTCGATTTGATCCGCACGGCCGACGTGGCAGGCGATGGCCTTCACCGATGGCCCGATTTCGGCTGCCACCAGGTCAAGAGTTTCCTGCTTGCGTCCACAGATCATCACGCGCGCGCCTTCGCGCGCAAAGGCTTCCGCGATGGCGCGGCCGATGCCGCGGCTTGCGCCCGTAACGATCGCCACTTTTCCGTTCAGGACGCCCACGATCCCGCTCCTCGACGAGTTTTCGTCGTTATTCAATGGAAGATTATTTCGCTCCTGATTTGTTTTCCAGTCCCGCGAGCCGCATTGCCAACGCGATGGAACGCGACGGGTCGTAGGCGCGAAACATCGCCAATTTTTCTGCTTCAATCGAGCCCTCTGCGTGTATCGCAAGGACTGCCTGGTAGCCGCCGTAAAGCCGCGTCGTCAAATCGCTGATCAGATTCATCATGGCCATACGCCGGTCCGCGGGCCATGCTCCCGGCAGATATTTTTCCAGCACCGGTCTGACGGTGTGTGAATTCCAGTCTGCCCCGCCAGGTCCAGTGACGAGAAGACCTCCCGCGAGGTCCTGCACAGTTTCAATGGCCTTGTGAAATTCGCGCGCGAAAGTCCATTTGGCCATGTTCGTCGTGAACACATCAGGGTACGCCACGCCGTTTTCTACTTTGCAACGAAGCGCGGCAAGTTCGGTCAGCCCGCGAACGGTTTCGGCATATCCGCCGAGCCACGTTAGTTTATCGCGCACGTGTGCCGCGCGATCGATGCCATTCGCTTTTGCTATGGCGATTCCCGCGCCGACCATTGCGTCCAGAAGCGGAAGCTTGTAACTCACCGCGGTGAAGCGATGAAACTCGACAAATGTGAGCGCGGTTGCTCCCGCCAGGTCCGGCCGGTCGACGTAGAACACGCGCTCCCAGGGGACGAACACGTTTTCAAATACCGTCAGCGTTTCCACCATTTTGTGACTCGTGGAAATGGGACGCGTAAAGGGATCGTCGGTCCCATGCAGATAATCGGACGCGTAGAGGCGAAGCCCCGTGGTTGCGACGGGAACCGCAAAGGCGACCGACCACGGTTCGTCGCCGGGGCCCATGGACCGGCTCGGCAGGACGATCACTTCATCCACATACGGCGTGCAGGAGGTATGAATTTTCGCACCGCTGACGATGATGCCGTCCGCCCGTTTTTCCACGACGCGAACATACATGTCGGGATCGGTCTGCTCCGAGGGGCGTTTGCTGCGGTCGCCTTTCACATCGGTTTGGGCGACAGCCATGGCGAGGTCGTTGTCCCGGCAGCGGCGATAAAACGCCTCGACGCGCTCGATCCCGTTCGCATCGCCGCTGCGGCCCAGGACACGCTTCAGCGCGAATAATGCGTCGGTCCCAATTTCCTTGATCAGCAGGACGAGCGTGGCGCCTTCCGCCGTGCCGGCTTCGATCAGCTTGGAGCGCGAGAGCAAATCCTGCGCGTTGCGAGGCACGCGATAGTAGGCGGAATATTCTTCCGAGCCTTCCCGGTGAACAGCAAGCTCGCGATACCGGGGATTTTCCGCTAGTTCAAAATCGATGGAAGCGTGCCGGGCGGCGACGCCCAGCTCGGGATGGTCCACCACATTCGCTACGCGCTCGCCGCGATAATACACTTCGCGCGTGTCGCGCAACCCAGCGAGAAATTGGGCAGCCGTTCGCAATGCCATTTCAACGCCTCCGGAAGACGAATGCGGATTCTACTAGATCATGACTGCGCGCGCCCTTGCGAAATACGCAGCTCGTAATTATTTTTCTTGACCGGATTGCGGCGCGAACCGGCGGCGCAAAATATACTTTTGAATTTTTCCCGTTGAAGTTTTGGGAAGCTCTTCAAACAAAATCTCCCGCGGCGCCTTGAAGCGCGCAATCCGTTCGCACACGAATTCGATCAGCTCCTCTTTTGTCGCCGGCATACCTTGCCGCAGGACGACAAACGCGACCGGAATTTCTCCCCAGCGCTCATCCGGCCGCCCCACCACCACCGCTTCCAAAACCGCGGGATGTTCGGCAAGGGCCTTTTCAATTTCCACCGAGGCGACATTTTCTCCGCCGGTAATAATGATGTCCTTGGCGCGGTCTCGGAGTTCGATATATCCGTCCGGAAAGCGCACGCCAAGATCGCCGGTGCGAAACCATTCGCCGCACTCGGCGGCGCGTGTGGCAGCTTCATCGCGGTAGTAGCCGATCGTCACGTTGTCCCCGCGAATCACGATTTCACCAAGAGTGTGGCCATCCCATGGAACTTCCTGGCCATCTGCATCGATCACGCCGATATCTTTCGTGACCACATTGCCCACGCCCTGCCGCGCATTCAATCTTGCCTTTTCGTTTTCGGATTTTGCGGACCACTCGGGCTGCCAATCATTTATTACGGATGGGCCATACGTCTCCGTCAATCCATACAAATGCGTGACGCGCAGGTTCAGTGCGGAAAGCCGGGAAAGCAGCGCGGGAGTCGGAGGCGCGCCTCCCGTGAACGCATGCACCGGATGACTCACTTTGCCATCGCCGCATTGCGCGGCAGCTTCCGCGATCATGGTCAAGACGGTCGGCGCGGCGCAAAGATGAGTCACGCTGCCGCTGCAGATTGTAGACCAAATATCCGCGGAATCGATCTGGCGCTGACAAATGTGTACGGCGCCCGCAGCCGTTACCGCCCAGGTAAAACACCAGCCATTGCAGTGAAACATCGGAAGCGTCCAGAGGTAGGCGCTGTCCAATCCGAGTCGCGAATGAAATGCCATCGCCAAAGCTTGCAGGTACGCGCCGCGATGCGTATACATTACGCCTTTGGGCTGGCCCGTGCTTCCGCTCGTGTAATTAATCGCGAGGAGAGACATTTCGTCGACGAGTGCCGTGGCGCCGGGCGTTGCAGATTTGAGTAGCTGTTCATATTCGCTGGATTCGTTTCCGGCAAGAATAACGCGCACGCCTGTCGAAGAGGAAACCGCGCGCGCGGCATCCGCAAATTCGTGCGTGGCAATCAGGATGCGTGCCCCGGAATTTTCCAGGATGTAAGCCAATTCTCGCGCAGAGAGTCGAACGTTCATCGGCACGAGCGCGCATCCTGCCATGGGCACGCCATTGTGCATTTCCAGCATCACGTGGCTGTTGGTACAGAGCGCCGCGATTCGATCGCCCCGCTGCGCCCCTGCGTCGCGCAGCAATCCCGCCAGGCGATGCGACCTGTCTCCAAATTCGCGATACGTAAAGCGTCTCTCGCCATCGATGATGGCCGTGCGCTCGGAAAATATTTTCGCGGCGCGATCCAGGAAGTACGCCGGGTTCAGTGGACTTGCGCCTTGCAAAGGCATTTGCCTGCTCCGGTTAAAAGCGGGTTTAAAGTAACATTAACTCGCGCTTCTTACAGGCATTTGAAATTTTTGGTGGCGTTGGCTTCAGCCTGTGGGATTTCGTAATGGCAAAGACTAAAACCCACAGGCTGAAGCCTGCGCCACTAAAGACTTATACATGAAACAGGAAGAACGCTCCCAGCGTGGTGAGGACGAGCCCGTACACGCGTTCAAGTCGGCTGGCTTTTGTGCGAATCGCAATTCGCGCGCCGAGATAGGAAAACGGAACGGAGCCGAGCGCAACAAGTCCCGCGACCGTCCACGATATATGCCCGAGGTAGGCGTGAACTGCTGTCCCGGGCAGCGCCAGCACGGCGGACACGGCCAAAGAGCAGGCAAACGATTTCTTGATCGGTTGTTTTAAAAAGCGCGAGTAAGCCGGCGCAAGCAGGAATCCGCCGGCATTTGCCAGAAGTCCGGATATGATTCCAACCGCGATGGCGATCAGCACGAGCCGGAGTCGCCAATAGGCCGGACGAATTTCCGCCAACAGATCCGGCGAAACTCCCCTGGACGCTTTTTCTCTAGGTGATAGCAAAAAGGAAAGACCGAACCCCAACACCAGAATTCCCGTTAAGATCAACAAGGGCCGCGCGCCAGTAACCGTCGTGAAAAATGAACCCACAATCGTCGCGGGAATCCCTACCCCAATGCTCCACCACACGATTTCCCAATCCAGCAGGCGCGATTTCCAATATTCCGCGGAAGCAATCAGCGTTCCCGGGATGGTGGCAGGCAGCGGCGACGCTACGGCGATGAATCCCGAATAACCGATAAGGCTCAGGAGCGGCGTGGCAATCGCGCTGCCGCCTTTTCCAAATAGCCCGCCGAGAAAACCAATAATAATGCCGACAACAAACGCGCCGAGGTGCTGCAATCATCCGCCTTTCGTCAGGGGCAAACGTCTCATTAAAAGTTTTGCCAGATGGGAATGGGAAAGTCCAGCCGTGACCGGCACTCAAAGCGAGGGGTTCAGCAAGGCTCGATAGGTACTACATCCACGGATACATCCATCCAGTGGCGCTGGCCGCCGATGAGGATTCCTCTTGACGGGCCGACGTCGTCGTAATCTCTTCCCCAGGCGAGCGTAATGTGGCCGTCGCTTGGCATGAGGCCATTCGTGGGATCGAATTCCACCCAGCCCGTGCCCGGCGCGAACACGCTGACCCAGGCGTGTGAGGCGTCCGCGCCGGCGAGCCGTTCTTTTCCTGGCGGAGGCGAAGTCACGAGGTAACCGCTGACGTATCGCGCCGAAAAACCCAGCGAGCGCAGGCAGCAGATTTGCACGTGGGCGAAGTCCTGGCAGACGCCCTGGTGCGCATGAAAAACTTCCTCCACGGTCGTATCGATTTCCGTGGAGCCCGCCAAAAATTTGAAATCATGATGAATACGTTTGGTCAAATCCAAAACGCAGGCGAGGAATGGCCGCCCGGCAGGGAAGGAACGGCGCGCGAATTCCGCAAGTTCCTTCGACCAGGGCACGTGCGGCGATTCGTAAACGAATTCGCGCGCCGCTAAAATTTCCCGGTCGGGCGAAATGTTCAGAATTCGCAGGACCTGCTCCCAGGTCGGTCCGGCGTTGACTTCGTACGGCCCCGAGGGAAGCACTTGCACTTCGCTTTGCGCGGCGATGCGCAGGACCGTGTGCGGTTCTTGCAGGCTGAACCAGGTCACGTGATTCCCAAAATAATCGAAGCCGTCGTTTCTCACCGTTGGCGCGGGCAGCACGAGCAATTGGTACTGCAAACAGGTTTGCGTTTCGTGCTCGCGGGGTTTCACGCGAACGACGTTATGCGACAAGGGAATCGCTTCGTCGTAACCGAATCGAGTGGAATGTGTGACGCGGTATTTCAATCCTGGTGCTCCTCGTGAGCGTCGCCGATTTCGTGCGATACGACGGCGTGCGAAAAATACAATTGGGCAATGGCCTCGGAAAGCTGGCCAATCTGTTCCATGATTTCGGAAAGCATGGCGTGAAATTCCTTGCGCTCGCGGCCCGACGCGGCGGAACACAATTCCACGAAATCGGCGAGCTGAATGGAAGTGCGCAGCTTGAGAAGCAGGCGCTGATCGTGGTTGCGATCGGGATGCGAAAGATCGCGCGGCAGCGCGCCGAGGTGCTGGTCGATTAAAGCCAGCTGGAACGCGACGGATCGCGGGTTGGTCTCATCGGCGAGCAACAAGTCGGCGACGGCGTGAGTTTCGAGGTGTGTCATGTACCTGCGGCGATAGGTGAGCGAACTGTCGCCGATATCCAGAACCGCTTCCAGCAGAACTGGATCCGTGTCCGGCTCGACCAGCGAATCCCGCAAGAATCGCGAAATGAACGACGCGCGCTCCACGCGCCGCCCGATATCCAGAAATCGCCATGCCTGTCCGCGCGTCATGGAGTCGGAGGCGAGGCCGGCAAACGCGGCGAGCGTCACGATCAGATTGTCCAGCAACTCAAGGATGCCGGATGCGGGATCGCTGAGGCCTGTCTTGAAATTGAAAACGGCGCGATAAATTTCCTGAAGGATGCGCCAGGCATCCGTGGAAATCGTGTCGCGCAAAACTCTGGCCAGGCGGTGAAGATTGGAGACGCTGCCACACAAGCCCTCGCCTTTTGCTTTCCCGAGCATGGCTTCGATGAATTCGCGTTCGAGTTCCGCGCCCGTCGAACGAATCGGTTTGTTCCGGCAAGCGGAGCCGAGAACCTGCACGGCATGCGCGCTGTCAAAGCCGGTTTGATCGATCATGCGCGCAATGGTTCCCCGCGCCAATCGAGCCTGCGCGTCGGTGCGTTCCGCGTAGCGCCCCAGCCAAAAAAGATCTTCCGCCAGGCGGCTCGGCAAATCGTTACCGCCGCGGCTGATGGCTATTGGTTGCGTGGTCGACGGAAGAAGCGTTACCGGGCTGACGGGCCCGTCGGACAAAATCCAGGTGTCCTTGCTGCGGCCTCCTTTTTGCAAGGATACGACGAGCGAGTCGTTGGATTGCGTGATGCGCGAAAGCCCGCCGTTCATGACGGTGTAGCTGTCGCCGTAAGCGCTGAGATAGGAGCGGACGACGAACCGCCTCGGTTGCACCTCTTCGCCAATAAGCGCGGGCGTCGTGCAGGCCATTACTTGTTTTTGCGCGACGTAATGTGCGGGGCGCGCCCTGATTTTTTGCTCGAGCGCTGAAAGTTCTTCCCTCGTAAGACTCTGGCCGAATACCGGATCCTCTCCCTGCGTCGGATACGCGGACTTGATCACGAGTTCCGGCAAATGCTGCGTCACGAATTCCAAGATTTCGGTGTGGCCGCACCACCAGGTTTGCACCGAGGGAAGCTTTAATTCCTCACCCAGAAGATACCGGCATACCGCGGGAAGGAAGGGAAGAAATCCCGGCGCCTGCAGAACCCCGCAGCCGACCGCGTTAGCGACAGCGACATTGCCGCGGCGAATGGCCTGCAGCAATCCGGGGACGCCGAGGTAGGAATCCGGCAACAGCTCGAGTGGATCGCAGAAATTGTCATCGACCCTGCGAAGGATGACGTCGACGCGTTGCAACCCTCCGAGCGTCTTCATGTAGACGATGGTGTCGCGAACGGTCAGGTCGTTTCCCTGCACGAGGGTGTAGCCGAGGTAGCGCGCCAGGAAGGAATGCTCGAAGTAAGTTTCATTGTAAGGGCCCGGGGTGTACAGGACGATGCGCGGATTTTCGTGATTGGCCGGCGCGAGCTCCGCCAGAGTTTCCCGCAAAGACACGAAAAATGGCGCAAGGCGCTGCACCCTGCATTGGCGGAAGACGGGCGGAAGCGCGCGGGAAAGCACAATCCGATTCTCCAGCGTATATCCGGCGCCCGAGGGAGCCTGCGTGCGGTCGCTCAGAACTTCGAACTGCCCGGTCTCATTGCGTACGAGGTCCGCGGCGTATAAGTGCAGCCAACGGCCCTGCGGCAATCGAATCCCGTGACACGGCCGGAGAAAACCGGGATTGGACCACAACAATTCCGGAGGCAGCACGCCGCTGAAAACCGTATCCGCGGGGCCATAAAGGTCAGCGAGCAAACGGTCCAGCAGGCGCGCTCGCTGAATCAATCCTTCGCTGATGCTGTCCCAGTGAGCTCCGGCGATAAGCAGAGGAATAAAATCCAGGCTCCAGGGCCGGTCCAGGCCGTTCGGATCGCCGTAAACGTTATGCGTAACGCCATTCTGGTGAATCAGTCGACGCGCGAGTTCGCGCCTGTGGCCGAATTCGCCCGGCTTTAAATCGTCAAGCATCGAAACGAATTCCCGCCAGTGCGGCCGCAGCGACCGGTCGGGCCGAACCATTTCATCGGGAAACGGAGAATCGATTCCGTAATTGTCGGCAAAGCCGCGTCGAAGCGGGTGGTCCGTTTCGACACCACCCGGAGTGGTAGGTACTGGCATATTTTCTATTGAAGATACTTTACTTCAACCTGAGATCCAGCGTGAACGGTAATTCCTTCGTGATTTTTTCCTCGCCAACGACCATCGGCCCCGGCGTGTGCCCAAATTTGAAAAATCGCGCGATGCGCCGTCCCTCGGCCGCATACGCGTTGATCGGAAAGTTATCGTAGCTTCGGCCGCCGGGATGCGCGACGTGGTACGTACAGCCCCCGGTGGAACGGCCCGACCACGTGTCCACCAAATCGAACACCAGCGGCACATGAGTTCCAATCGTCGGGTGCAAACAATTGGGCGGCTGCCAGGCTCGGTAGCGCACGCCGGCGACAAATTGGCCGTTCGTGCCCGTCGGATGCAACGGCACGCGGCGGCCATTGCAGGTGACCATGTGGCGCGGATCGACCATCCCGTTTGCGAGCACTTGCAATCTTTCGAGCGAAGAGTCGACATATCGCGAAGTGCCGCTCGCGCTCGTTTCCTCGCCGGTCACGTGCCAGGGCTCGATGGCCTGCCGGAATTCCAGTTCGATGCCGCGCTGCTCGATGGCGCCGTACACTGGAAATCGAAACTCGAAGTGTGGATCGAACCACTCCATGCGCAGGGGGTACCCAGCCTCGTTCAAGTCGGAAACCACATCTTCCAGATCCTGGTGCACGAAATGGGGAAGCATGAAACGGTCGTGCACTTCGGTGCGCCACCGCACAAGTTCCTGTCGATAGGGGTGCTTCCATAAATGCGCGACCAGCGCGCGAAGCAAAAGATGTTGCGTGAGGCTCATCCTCGAATGTGGCGGCATTTCAAAAGCGCGCATTTCGAGCAGTCCCAGGCGGCCCGAAGCTGTGTCGGGCGAATAGAGTTTGTCGATGCAGAACTCGGCGCGGTGCGTGCTGCCCGTCGCGTCGACGAGCAAGTTTCGGAAAATGCGGTCCACCAGCCACGGCGAAGTGCCGCCGTGGTCCGGAATCTGCTGAAACGCGATTTCCATTTCGTACACTTGATCGTTGCGCGCCTCGTCGATGCGCGGCGCCTGGCTCGTGGGGCCGACAAAAATTCCACTGAAGAGGTACGACAAAGCGGGATGGTTGTGCCAGTAGCCAACCAGGCTGCGCAGCAATCCGGGATTTCTAAGGACAGGAGAATCGGCCGGTGTCGCTCCGCCGATCAGAATGTGATTTCCGCCGCCGGTGCCCGTATGCCTGCCGTCCAGCATGAATTTTTCCGTGGCGAGGCGGCTTAGGTGCGCTTCTTCATACAGGGCGGTTGTGTTCTTCACCAATTCATCCCAGCTTGCGGCTGGATGCAAGTTCACTTCAATCACGCCAGGGTCCGGCGTGACTTTGATCATGTGCACGCGAGAATCGTAAGGAGGCGCATATCCCTCGACGAGAACAGGCATTCCCAATTCGCCAGCGGTATTTTCAATCTCGGTGATGAGGCCAAGATAATCCTCAAGGTAACGTTGAGGCGGCACGAACACTCGCAAAATACCGTCGCGCGTTTCGACGCACAATGCCGTTCGAACCGCGTGCGATGCCGATTGGCCCCGCTCGGGAGGTAAATCGAGAACCAAGGAACGCCCGAGCGATCGTTCCCGCGTGGATGCAAGTTCCAGGATTTGTTCCACGACCCCCTGCGCGGGTTGAAATTCGCGGACTTCTTCCTCATACCTCTGCTGCCCGGTCAGCGCGGTGCGGCTGGGCAGCTGCCCGCGGACAGCCATTGGGTCCTGCTCGACGACTTGAGGAATTTCCGATGGATTTACCCAGGGGATCGAATCCAGCGGCAGGCGGAACCCCATGGGCGAATCGCCGGGAACCAAATACATTCGCTCCGGCCGGAAGAACCATGTGCCGGTCACCCAGTCCTTGCTCCCGTCGGCGAAGTATTCGCGACGAAGCGGCAAGGCATAGCCAACGACATTATCCAGGCCTCGTTCGAACACGCGCGCCAGGCGCGCGCGATCTTCAGCATTTTCCAGCTTGTTTTCGAATGGATCGACGTTGACGGGAAGACGCCGCTCCTTCCAGAGGTAATACCAGGTGTCCTCATAGCCCGGGAGGGCGTGCTGCCCGCTCACGCCCAATCGCTGGCACAGGTTGAGTATAAAAGCGCGCGCATCGTTGCTGGTCAGCTTGCCTTTTGTATTTTCGTTGGCGATGAGCGCCGGGTCGCGCCAGATCGGCTCGCCATCCTTGCGCCAGTAAAGTCCCAGCGCCCAGCGCGGCAGCGATTCGCCGGGATACCACTTGCCCATGCTGTAGTGAAGGAATCCGCCCGGTGCGAATCGATCGCGCAGCCGGCGTATCAGCGTATCCGCCAGCTTGTATTTTTTCGGGCCTACGGCGGCGGTGGTCCATTCCGCGCCGTCCATGTCGTCGACGGAAACAAATGTGGGCTCGCCGCCCATGGTCAGCCGCACGTCGCGAGATTTCAAACTGGCGTCCACTTGATGGCCCAGCGTTTCAATCGCGGTCCACTGCTCGTCGGTGTAGGGTTTCGTGACGCGCGGGTCTTCGTGGATGCGCGTGACGGTCATGGAAAACTCGAACGCGTCCTTGCCTCTGGGTATCTTCTTTTCCGTGTCAGGTTCCGTCGTGACGATGGCTTCATTGTCGTAGGAGAAGCCGCCTGAAATCGCTGCAGCGGTCACGGGTTCGGCGGAGCACGCCAGCGGAATGTGTCCTTCGCCTGCAAGGAGTCCCGAAGTTGGATCGAGTCCGATCCAGCCGCCGCCGGGCAAGTAAACTTCCGTCCAGGCGTGAAGGTCGGTGAAATCCCTGTCCGTGCCGGCTGGGCCGTCGAGCGATTTGACGTCGGGCTTGAGTTGAATCAGGTAGCCGGAAACGAATCTCGCCGCGAGTCCAAGATTTCTGAGCAATTGCACCAGAAGCCAGGCGCTGTCGCGGCACGAACCGCTCCCAAGTGTGAGCGTTTTTTCGGGACTCTGGATGCCGGGCTCCATGCGGATCAAATATTTAATTCGCTTCTGGATGCGCTGATTCACGTCCACGAGAAAATCATTCGTGCGAATCTTTTCCTTGCGCGCTTCCGCAATCAGGGCCTCCATTTGCGGCCCCACTCGGCGTTTCTTGAGATAAGGGATAAGTTCCCTACGCACGACGGGATCGTACTGGAAGGGGATTTCCTCCGCGTATTTTTCCAGAAAAAAATCGAAAGGATTGATGACGGTCAAATCCGCCGCCAGATCGACTTCGACGGAAAATTCCGTGGTCTTGCTCGGAAATACCAGCCTCGCGAGGTAATTGCTGTAAGGATCCTGCTGCCAATTAATGAAATGGTCGGCCGGAGTGACTTTAAGCGAATAGCTGGGAATCGGCGTCCTGCAATGCGGAGCAGGGCGCAGGCGCACCACATGAGGAGACAGCCATACCGGCCTGGTATAGCGATAAAGAGTCTTGTGATTCAGCGCGACACGGATGCTCATGAAATTCGATACCGCGGAAATTTTCCATTCCCACGCCCAATGGTCATTGGATATGCCGAAACCTGTGCCCGCAAATTATACAGGAAAGGCTTGAGGGGCCGGGCCGAAACTCCCTTTCAACTTTTTTATGGGCAGGATATGAAACAGCGGTGCTCAGGCCGGGGAAAGACGCAAGTGGCGCGGGCTTCAGCCTGCGGGTGTTAGTCCTTGCAGGGACTAAANNAAATCCACAGGCTGAAGCCTGTGCTACAAAAAACGGCTACTGCGCAGCAAAGACCAGGAGCGCGTTGCCGGGCGTGCCTGCTCCAAAGACGTAGCCGGAACCGACGAACAGCATGCCGCCGGCGACTGTCGGGCCAGGGGCGGCCATGGAGCCGCCTTTGGCGGGGACGTGATTTACTGTTTCGTAATCACGGATCATATTGTATTCCCACAGTAAATGGCCGTCCTCGGTGGAGAATGCGCGGAGCATGCCGTCCCATCCCCCTGAAAAAATAGCGCCGGGAATCGCAGTGATCGCCGAAGTTTCGCCCTTCGGGCCGGGGCCGGGCGCCGGCGGAATCGGCGTGAACCATTTCTGTTCGCCCGTATCCATTTTGACCGCGGCCACGCCGCCCGTCCGCAATCCGAAGTACGCGTTCTGATCGTCGGCGGCGCCGCCGAAGGTGATCATGCCAAGGGCAAGTTTTTTCACCAGTTGCGCCTTCCAAACCACCGTGCCTTCGCGGTCAGGATCGTGGCCCCAGACCATGCCGCTCTTTTGCCCAGCCACCAGAATCCGATGACCGTTCGGCAATGTTTTCAGGATGGGAGAAGCGCCAAAGTCGTAATCCGGGCCAATCTCATCGGGTGAAAGACAATTCTCGGATTTGATTTCGCCTCCGCAACCGGAAAGCCACGCGTCGTTTTCCGTGTCCTGAATCGACCACATGACCTTGCCCGTCTTCATATCGAGGGCCATGATCGCGTCGGTATTTCTGGATATGGGCTTGGTGTAGGCGTCGCCGGTGCCGATGTAGATGGCGTGATTCTTGGGGTCAATCGTGGGAGAGTTCCATACCGCGCCGCCATTCGGTCCATATTGCTGCACGCCGTTGGGATTTTTTGTCGTGGGCTTGGCGGGGTCCTGCACCGGATAAGTTTTCCATATCGTGTGGCCGTTCGTGGCATCGAGCGCCACGACGCTGCCTCGAAATGTGCAGCACGGATACACCGTGCTCCAGCCGGCGGATCGCTCTTCCTGCGAGGAGACCGGCACATACAGTCGATCTTCATACAGCGTGGGCGCGCCCGTGATTTTGGCCACGGGATGGTCTTCGACTTTTACTTTCCAGATTTCTTTTCCGGTGGACGCATCCAGCATGTAGACGCTCGCCCGGATATCGCCAAAGTACACGCCATATTTGGTTGCGCCTTTTCCTTTCACGGGTCCGATGCTGATGGCGGTACGCACGCCGGCATCCGCCTGATAGGACCAATACACGCAACCTGTTTCCGCGTCGATGGAATAAACGGCTCCCGTATCGACGCCGAGGAATACGCGGCCGCCCGCGACTGTGGGTTGGCCATACACTTCTTCAGCGCCGGGAAAGCCGAAGGCCCATTTCAATTTAAGATTGGGTACCTGGTCGGCGGTTAATCCCGCGCCTTTCGCGGATTGGAATCGGTCATTCAAAATATCGTTTCCCCAGCCGTTCCACTCAGGCTTCGACGAAAGATCGCCTATGGGAGAATTGCCGGGGCACGGGTTGGGCATGAGCTTTGCGTCAGTGACCTTGGCGATGTCCACGCGCCTCCGGCCGAGATAAAACGCGACTTCGCGGAAATCATCGTC
>PMOP01000414.1:0-3629 GCA_003161495.1 Acidobacteriota bacterium
CCCCATTCCTGGGATCCCCGGCGGGTGTACAGCCAGACCGGCGCGGATTGGCAAATGCGCGTGGATTTTGATCGCCTGCGCAAGGAGCGCCTCGCAAAGTTACGGGCATCGATGAAGGTGAACGACCTGGGCGCACTGGTTCTGTTTGCCGGCGCAAATATTCGCTACGCCACGGCCTCATATCAGGGCAATTGGAAATACAACATCAACATTCGGTATTGCGTGGTCACGCATACCGGGGAACCGGTTCTGTTTGAAACGGCCGGCTCGGACCTGCACTGCGCTGAAATCGACTTGCCGTGGATGGAAGGGCGCATTCGTCCGGCCATCACCTGGCAATGGGCCGAAGGCGCCGTGCCGTACATGGCCGGGCGCATGGCCGAAAGCGTCCTGGAAGTGCTGAAAGCAGAGGGCGTGGAGAAGGAGCGCATCGGGATCGATAACTTCGATATGCCCGCGCTCGAAGCGTTCCAGAAGACCGGCCTCAAGATTGTGAACGGCTGGCCGGCCGTTTCGCAGGCGCGCGTCGTGAAAACGGTGGACGAAATTGAATTGCTCAAGCAAGCCTCCAGCATCGGCGACGCCGCGATGTGGAAAATTAAATACGAATGGCTGAAGCCCGGCGTGCGCGAGCGGGAAATTGAAGCGAAAGTGCACGAATTCATGCTCGAGCGCGGCTGCGAAATTATTTATGACATCATCGTCGCATCAGGAGGCAACACCAGCCCGTATCGCCGCTGGGCCACGGATAAACTGATCCGCCAGGGCGACCTGGTCATCGTCGACATCAACGCCGTCGGACCTTCCGGATATTTCATCGATTTCGTTCGCTGCTTCAAGTGCGGCGGAGCGCAGGGCATGAAGATGACCCAGAAAGAAATCGATCTGTACCGCGAAGTGTACGATTCCATGTACGCGGGCATCGAAAAGCTTCGTCCCGGCATGACTTCCGCGGATGTCGCCAACGCCTTCCCGGAATACGACGACGACAAATACGGCACCGTGACGCTGCAGCAATTCGCGCACAGCATCGGCATCACGTTGTACGAGGGCATGTGGATGTCGCGCGCGTATTCGCTGAAGTATCCCGCGGAGATCAAAGAGAACATGTACTTCGCCATTGAAACCTTTGCCGGGCACCCGGGCTTGCAGCAGACTTGCCGCCTGGAGGAAAACGTTCTGGTGAGCGGCAAGGGACCGGTGATCTTCACGATGATGGAGCACATGGAAGAGGCCATGAAGCGCTAATGCCTTCTCTTCTGGTTGCTGTTGCAGACTCTGTGTTCCCAAACCTGGACCTGGCCCGCGCGGTGGTTTCGCGGGCCGGGGCCGAATTGCGCCTGGCGTCGCAGCCGACGCCGGAGGGCATCGTGGCGGCGGCCAAGGATGCCGACGCGCTGCTCGTCACGTACGCGAAAATTAATGCGGACATGATTCGCGAAATGAAGAAGTGCCGGATCATTTCGCGCTTTGGAATCGGCGTGGACAACGTGGACCTCGAAGCGGCGACGCGCGCCGGGATCGTCGTAACCAAGGTGCCCGACTATTGCATCGACGAAGTTTCCGACCACGCCATGGCCTTGCTGCTTTCGCTCGTGCGAAAAATTCCTTTTTCCAGCGCGCGCGCCCACGCGGGCCGCTGGGAGATGCCGGCCGTCACGCCGATTCATCGCTTGCGCGGCACGGTTTTGGGCCTCGTCGGATTTGGAAGGATTCCGCAGCTCGTTGCGCCCAAGGCCAAGGCCTTCGGCATGCGCGTTATGGCGTATGATCCTTACGTGCCGCTGAACGTGATGGAGCAAGCTGGAGTCGGCCGTTTGGAATTCGCGGAACTTTTGAAAATTTCAGACTACATTTCCATCCACTCGCCGCTCCTTCCCGAAACACATCACTTGTTCAGCACGGATGTATTTCGGCAGATGAAGCCCGGCGCGCTCATTGTGAACACCTCGCGCGGTCCGGTGGTGGATGAAGCGGCGCTGGCGGCCGCGCTCGATTCCAAGCATATCGGCGGCGCCGCTCTCGATGTTCTCGAACAAGAGCCGCCGGTCAGTTCGCCCTTGTTCGGCCGCGACAACGTGATTTTGACTCCGCATACAAGTTTCTATTCCGTGGAGTCGCTCGAAGAATTACAGACGAAAGCAGCGGAAGAGGTCGTGCGCGTCCTTACCGGCCAGCCGCCTCGCAATCCGGTGAATCCAGAAGCGCTGGCAAACCCCCGCGCCAAGTAAAACAAAATCATAAGGAGGAAGTCATCATGTCCGATACACCATGGAAAACAGACAAGTGGTTCGTAAGCCCCTGGAATTTCAATCCAGCCGTGAATAAGGATTTTAAATTCGCGAAGAAAATCGAGTTTCACGATGTGACGCTGCGTGACGGCGAGCAGCAGACCGGCGTCATCTTCTCGAAAGACGACAAGATTCGCATCGCCGAAGGATTGGCGGAAGCCGGCGTACACCGCATCGAGGCGGGCATGCCGGTCGTGTCGCCAAGCGACGCGGCGGCCATCAAGGAAATCGTAAAGCGCAATCTCGGCCCGAAAATTTTCGCGTTTTCGCGCTGCATGGTCGACGACGTCAAGCGCGCCGTGGACTGCGGCGTCAAGGGCGTGGTCATGGAAGTGCCCTCGAGCGAGCACATCATCAAGTACGCCTACAAGTGGTCGCTCGAAAAGGCCATCGACCTCTCCATCGAATCGACGAAATACGCGCACGAGCAGGGACTTGAAGTCGTGTTTTTCCCCATCGACTTTTCGCGCGCGGAAATGAACTGGGTGCTCGATCTGATCCTGCGCGTCGCCAACGAAGGACACATGGACGCACTGGCTCTCGTCGATACGTTCGGCGTTCTCTCCCCACATTCGATTCAGTATCTGGTGCGTTCCGTGAAGGCGCGCATCAACAAGCGCCTCGAAGCCCACTTCCACATGGATTTCGGCATGGGCGTCGCCAACACGATCATGGCTCTGGCCGAAGGAGTGGAAGTCGTTCACTCGACCGTCCTCGGACTCGGCGAACGCGCCGGCAACGTGCCGATGGAAGACACCGCGATGGCGCTGCTCACCCTCTACGGTATCGACACCGGGCTCAAGTACGACAAGTTCTACGGCCTCTCGAAACTCGTGGCGCAACTTTCCGGCCATGCTGTTCCGAGCAACCGTCAGGTCGTCGGCGACTCGCTCTTCAAGATCGAGTCCGGGATCATCGCCAGCTGGTTTGAAAACTGCGGCGTCGAAAATGCCACCGAACTTTTCCCGTTCCGCTGGGACGTGGTCGGGCAAGCTCCCGTCAGCGTCGTATTCGGAAAGGGCAGCGGCATCGACTCCGTGAAGTGGGGTATGCGAAAACTCGGCGTTCAATTCAATGAAGAGGAAGCGATGAAGGTTGTCGCCGCCATCAAGGAATTCTCGCTGCAGCGCAAGCGCTTGCTGACGGACGACGAATTTCGCGACGTGGTTAACGCCACTCTTCCGGGCCGCGCCGTTGCCTCCGGGAAGTCCGGCAGGGCCGCGGATTGACGAAAGCAGCTCTCATGAAAGCTATGGTCCTGCGAGGGCCCCGCGATCTGGGCCTTGCGGAAGTCGAGCGGCCCGCTCTCGGACACAACGAGGTTCTCGTCCGAGTTAC
>PMOP01000414.1:3637-9651 GCA_003161495.1 Acidobacteriota bacterium
GCTACTTTGCACCCGGGCGATCGCGTCATCGTTGATCCGGCCATTTACTGCGGCATGTGCCTCAATTGCCGGGCGGGACAAACCAATCTCTGCCCTAACGGCTCGCTCGTCGGCCGCGATTCCAACGGCGGGTTCGCGGATTATCTAGTTGCACCGCGTAGCCATGTGTATCCGTTGCCGGATTCCATCGACAGCAAAGTTGCGCCGCTCATTCAGGTCGCGACCACGTGCATGCATGGCCACCACCTCATCAAAATTTTTCCCGGGCAATCGGTCGTGGTAGTGGGCTTGGGAGTCGCAGGCCAAATTCATGTGCAACTCGCGAAGGCTTGGGGAGCTTATCCGGTGATCGGCGTTACGCGCAGCGCCTACAAACGGAACCTCGCAAAAGAGCTGGGCGCGGACGTGACTGTGTCGAGTGGACCCGAAGCCGTGCGCGGCGTGATGGAAGCCACCGGCGGGCAAGGCGCAGATTTCGTCATCGAATGCACGGGCGTTCCGTCCGCTCTCGCCGACTCGATCAATATGGCGCGCCTCGGCGGCACGCTTTTATTGTTTGGAATTACGTCGGCAACGCAGGCGACCTTGCCCTTTTATCAGCTCTATTACAAAGAACTCAACATTGTGAACACACGCGCGGCCAAGGGCGAGGATTATCCGCCGACGATTGACTTAGTGGCGCGCGGAGCGTTAAAACTCAAGCCACTCGTGACGCATGTTGTCCCGCTGCTGGATCTGGAGAAAGCCATCGGGATGCTCGAGTCCGACGAAGACCAGCGCATGAAAATTATTCTTGAAAATACGCGATGATTGCGCGTGGGTAAAAATCCCCGCGAATCATTCGCCAGGGCCTGAAACTGTAGCAAACCGGATGCCGCTCTCTCTTTAAAAATGGGAGGATAAGACAATTCAGGACCAAGCAGCCGTAATCCGGACCAACGAATCGGACAGCATGGCTGGCGCGCGCGGCGTGGCCATCGCCATGTATTGTGTTCTACTGGCTTCCTACACGCTCATGGCCGCGGACCGCTATTTGTTTCCTGTCCTGGCCCCCGACGTTCGTAAAGCGTTCGGTTTTTCCCTCGCCAATACCGGATTGCTCTCCACAATTTTTACTCTGGGCCTCGGAATCGGCGGACTTCCGACCGGATTTCTGCTCGCGCGCTTTTCGCGAAAGATGGTCGTGCTGACGGGCATCGTAATTTTTTCCTCCGCCACGGCGCTCACCACGGTGGTCCCCGGCTTCTGGACCATGCTCGTGTGCCTCGCCGCGCAAGGCATCGGCATGTCGATGCTGGCCACCTCGATGTTCGCCCTGGCCGCCAGCTATTTTTCCGGGCATCGATCCGCGGCCATTGGTTCCGTCAATTTCTGCTACGGCATCGGCGGATTTCTTGGGCCATATCTCGCCGGAAAACTTCGGCAGTCTTACAACACCTGGCACGCGCCGATGATTTCGTTCGGCCTGTTTGGCTTCGTGATGGTCGTGCTCATCGCCGCGACGGTGCGCCCCTGGTTCAGCGAAACGCGCCGCGTAGTGGAAACCAAAACCGATCGCGGCGGCGCCGCAAGCCTCGCCAATCGCAACACCATGATCCTCACGGTCCTCAGCGTCATTCACGGCCTGAGCATGTACGGATTCCTCGGTCTCTATCCCACGTTTTTGCGGGAAGTACTTCATTACACTCCGGCTAATGCCGGAAAAGTGATCGGCTTTTTCGGAATTGGAGCCTTGCTCTCGATCCCGTGCGGCTGGATTGGCGATCGCTATTCGCCCAAGCTGGTGTTGAGCGGCTCGCTGCTTTCCATCGCCGTTCTCGGATATTTATTTTTCCAGGAATCGCCGACCATGGCAATGCGTGAACTCCTGACGTTCCTTTACGGAGTCACGGGCAGCGCCGTGCTTTATGTCAACCTGGCCGCCTATCACGTAAAATCTTTACGCGCGAGTTTATCCAACCGCGGCTCGGGCATGTTCGTCACCACCCTCTACAGCGGCGCGGCATTCGGTGGCTATCTTCTCGGCGGGATCGCAGCTCGCAGCGGTTGGCTGACGGCCGGCGAGATTCAGATGTCACTGCTTTCCTTGATCGGCGCGGTCCTGGCGCTCGCTTTGCGCCCCAGTGAAATGTCTTTGTAGAAGTCCGGTAGCTGGGTGTTACATACCTGCTGTCAAATAAATCACAGCTGACAGTGTAACGATGCTGAAAAGCGTGCTTGCAATCAACGTCGAACTTGCCTCGATGGAGGCCACACCAAATCTGGCTCCGAACACAGTGCCAAAGAAGCCCGCGGGTACAGCAGCCAGCAGCACCCCTTGACGCGCTTCCGGCGCAGGGACGCGAAGTAAGAGCACGAAACCAAACATCAGCGCCACCTGCACGATATTCTTGAGGATTACGCTCATTATCGCATTGCCACCCAAGCGGAACGGCTGCGCGGATAGAATCAAACCCGTCAGAAATAGAGCAACACCCGCAGTGCATTGACCAATCAGATTGAGCATACGCCCCGCAACGTCGGGAATGGGAATGCCAATCAGCGAAAAAACCATCCCCAAAACAGGAGCCCACGTGACCGGTCTTTTGCAGGACTGCAGCACCGCATAGAGAAGGCGGGTTCTTACTGGCATGCTCTGGGCTTTTTCGGTTCCGCTCTCGAGAATTACCAGTGTGATGGGGGAAATAACAATGGAACCCACTCCAATGCTGGCAGCTACTGCAACAGTCCCTTCGGGTCCAAACATGCTGATGAGAAGTGGCAGCCCGACAGCGACATTATTTGAAAAGGATACTGTCAAAGATTGAACGGCGGCTTCGTTTGGCTGGAGGTGGAACATCTTGCGCTGCAATATCCAGGTAAGCGCATAAATTAATACCATGGCGAGCGCCATTGCCACGACGAGCCGGTACTGTTGCGCAAGAACTTTGCTGGATGTGCGCGCAATCGCGAGAAAAAGCGCGCATGGCAAGGCAAAATTCATCAACATAATGTTGATCGAGTGGACGTTTTTGTTGTCCACCATCTTCCAGAGTCCGGCAAAGTAACCCAGACCAAGGACAAAGAAGACCGGAGCGAGTGAATTCAGGATCGTGGTGCCCATCTGTGATCCCTCCCAGATTGTGTCCGCGCGCTCCGCGACTCTAACAGCAAACTCCCGCAAGATTGCTTGCTCAGTTGCTGGTAAACGGAATCGGCAGGTACCAATTCAGATTAAATTATCGAGCGCTCAGTTCCCCGGAGATAAAGGCGGCTGACAGGTCCAGCCCTCAAAAACTCGGTAGAAGATACACGGAAGGCAGATGGCGATCAAGCGAGGTCTTCTCTAGCGGTCTCCGGCGACCGCGCTCGCGGACACTTCGCGGTTTAGATGGGATCCTTCAAGACGAGCTTTGCGGCGCTCGCCGGATTCTCACTGGTCATGCACGGGATCGTGCCCTTGATCGACCGTGAGGATCCGGCGCCGCGCCTGCAATAGCCGGGAAAAACATTTCGATTCCGGAAATTCAATCTCCCGATTACTGTGCCGCCGTTTTTCCCCGCGCCATTTTCTGAGCCATGAAAAGCAGCAATTTTCGGTCGCCTTCTTTTGTGCGGCTCAGGAGCTGGCGAAACCTTTCCAGCATCCGCGCGTCCTTGCCCGAACTCCCCCACGCGATGTCCCCCGCGCTCTTGCGCTTCAGAATGTTGGGCAGGGCGGGAGGTTTGTCGCTGTCATAAAAAAGTTGGTACAGAGGAACTTCCAGCGCTCGCGCGAATTTCTCCAACGTTTCCACGGCGGGGACGGTGTGCCCATTCTCCACCCGGGAGATGTAGCACCGAAGCAATCCCGTACGTTTTTCAATTTCTCCCTGCGAAAGTTTCTTTTCTTCGCGGATCGCCCGCAAGTGGTCCCCAATGATCATTTTATTGTCCTTTCAGATTTGTCTTTCCCGAAATGCCCCGTTGTCTTAAAAGCTCTTCGGGTTCGTGCCCATCCAACCGAACACCTCTTCAAAGCTACAATATCAAATTAGCTCTTACTAAATACAGTGATACGGATCACATTCAATTACGATTGTATCAAATTGGACTACCGGGTCTAGCGGCGTTAGTAAATTCGCCGGAATGGCGTTAATTTTCCGGACGGAGACGACGGGCTCGGAGGCCGGTACCGGGTAATCCGTGCCCGCGCAAATTCAGCCCACGGGCCGTTTGGTTCGTAGCGCACATACTGAGTCAAGTGCTGAAGCGCATTCTGCCCCTGCCCGCTCTTCTCATAGGCCAGAGCCAGATTTAGGTGCGCATCCGCGAGCGTCGGTGCCAGCTCGATGGCGCGAGAAAGATGCAAAATCGCGTCCGCCGTTTTTCCCACCTGTTCGAGGACACAGCCCAAATTGAATTCGGCGAGCGCGTTTTCCGGTTCATACTCCACGGAAATTGAAAATTGCTCGTGCGCCTCCGCCATCCGGCCCAGCTGATACAGCGCGGTTCCCAGGTTGATACGCGCTTCCACCCAATCCGGCGCCGCTTCCACCGCTCTCCCATAAGCCTCGGCGGCCTGGTCGAGCGAATCACTATCGGAATCGCACATCATGCCGAATTCAAACCATTCCTCCGCCGACCGCGAAGCCATGGCGTGGACTTTCCTGGCCAGCTCCGCCGTCTCGAAGTTCAGCACAAATTGTCCCGTAAGAGGTTCAAAGGGCCGCGCGGTCTCCTGCGGAGGATACACGACCACCTGTCTTCCGTTCGTTGAAATGCGCAACTTGGAGAGCGGCGTTTGCGCCGAGCCCAATTCGGTTTGCAAAATTGTCACGGCGCGGCGAATGCGACTCGCGGGAACCTTGCGGGCCGCCAGTCTCTTGATGGTCTCCAGCGCGACGAGGTCCGAAAAATTGAAAAATCGCTCGCCCCAGCGCGCCCGTGGCAGCACCAGGTGCAGACGCGTCCAATAATCCAGCTCGCGGCGGCTCACGCCCATCATGCGTTCCACTTCGTTGCGCGTGTACAGGTGTTCCACTCGTATTGCTCCGGAGGCCATCCCTAAAGTGGTTGATTATCGCTCGAAATCCGGAGATTTGAACATTAAATTGTGGCGCCTCGGTGGAAATCCTTAGAGATTTTATTCGAAGGGGTTGCAGGACAGGAAAGCCTATATTGCGTGGCCAGCGAATCTTGTTAGACTAATCCTCGGCCATTTACTGTCTCGCCCAATCTATGCAACCCCACGCAGCCGAGAGACGCCACCTGGAGCGGCAAATCGCCTATGCGCGCCCCATTTTCATGGTGCTCGCTCTGGTCGATTTGTTGGACCGGCCTCCGTCGGAACGCGGCCCGTACGCCATGCTCTTCATTACCGCCTATTTGGTTGTGTCCCTGATTCTGGCGCTGTCGCAAAATTTAAAATGGATCGGAGAATTGCCTCTTCCGCTTTATTTCGATTTGGCGGCTCTGGCCGTATTTTTGGTCCTGACTCGATCTGTCGTGGCGACTTGGTTCGTCTACCTGTTCGTCGCCCTGGCATCGGGGATTCGTTGGGGCACTCGCCGCTCCGTAATGCTGGTCGGTGTCGTCACCATGGCTCTCCTGATACGAAGGGCCATGATTGGACCTCTGGCTTGGGAGCAGATGATGTCTTGGGTTGCTCTTTCCACTGGCACTTTTGCCGCTGGGGCGGGCATGTCATTTCTCGGTAGCCGGCAGAGGCGCCACGCAACTGAACAAGAGTTTCTCGCCCAACTTACGGGACAATTGGAAGTGGACCGCGGAATGGCGGAATCGCTGCGGCTCGTCATGGGCGAACTGGTTAGCACCTTTGATTGCGAGGCGGCGATATTGGCGGTCCGCGATACTGAGCTGGAGCGCATCTTTATCTGGAGATTCAGGACCGGCGATGACGCGCGCCTTACGCCTGAAAACCTGCCGGTAAACCGTAGCGATGGCTTTCTGCTCGATCACCCTGACGCCAGTGTGTGCTGGAACAGCCTGGAGGGGGCGGGCGAAGGTTTCGGCTGGAATCGCAAAGATGGGCG
>PMOP01000321.1:0-5281 GCA_003161495.1 Acidobacteriota bacterium
GGAGAGGCCACCTGGCACACGGACATGTCGTACCTGCAGGATCCTCCCAAGGCCAGCATCCTCTATGCGCTGGAAGTTCCGCCGGCCGGAGGCAATACGTACTTCAACAACATGTATCTCCTCTATGAGACCTTGCCGGAAGCACTCAAAAAACGCATCGAAGGGAAAAAGCTCAAGCACGACGGCACCTACAACAGCGGCGGGTATGTGCGGCAAGGAATCACCGCGGTGGATGACCCCATCACATCACCCGGCACATTTCATCCCCTCGTTTGCACGCATCCGGAAACCAAACGGCGCGTGCTGTACCTTGGTCGGCGGCGCAACGCCTACATCGACGGACTTTCCCTCGCGGATTCTGAATCCTTGCTCGATGAATTGTGGTTGCAGGCGAACCGCAAAGAGCTTGAGTGGCACAACGAATGGCGCGTCGGCGACCTCGTCCTGTGGGACAACCGGTGCACCATGCACCGGCGCGATCCTTTTGATTCCGGCTCACGCCGCGTCATGCACCGCACGCAAATTAAGGGTGAAACACGTCCGAGCGCATGATCGGAGAGAATGGTCGTGTTGTGGCGCCGGCGTCTCGCCGGCGCCACGAAAAGCATGCGTCCCTGAGTTTGCATGATTGAGCGTGAACTGGAATCCCAATTGCAATAGAGGCAGTAACAGGAAATGGGCGCGAAGAAAATTTCCATCGCCATTGTCGGAGCGGGAATCGGCGGAATGGCCGCTGCGTCCACACTGCGCCAAATCGGCATCGACGTGCGCGTGTATGAGCAGGCGCCGCGCTTTGCGCGGATCGGCGCCGGCATTCAGATGATGCCCAACTCGATGAAAGTTCTGCGCCGCATCGGCGTGGAGGAAAAAGTCCTCGCCGCTTCATTTAAACCTTATTCTCACCTGAACCGAAAGTGGGACACGGGCGAAGTAATGAGGGAATTGCCCATGCCGGAAGCCCTTTTCGGCGCGCCTTATCTGTGCATGCATCGCGCGGACCTGCACAACGCCCTCGCAGCGGTAGTGCCCGAGGACATCATCCATCTCGACAAGAAACTCGTGGGGCTGGAGCAAAGTTCGGGGCAAGTCACGCTCACATTCGCGGATGGAACGCGCGCGCAGGCGGACGCCGTAATCGGCGCGGATGGCGTTCACTCTGTTGTGCGCGATATTATTTTCGGCCCGGACGCGCCAATTCATAAAGGGCGCATCGCGTATCGCGCTATTTTTCCTTCGGCCTTGCTTAATGGAATGGAGATCGGACTATCGCGTACCAAGTGGTGGGGTCCCGATCGCCACATCGTCATCTACTACACGAACGCCGCTCGCAGCGAACTTTATTTTGTGACCAGCGTGCCCGAACCCGCAGAGTGGGTTACGCGCGAATCGTGGTCGGCAAAAGGAGACGTGAAAGAGTTGCGCAAGGCGTACGAAGGTTTTCATGCTGATGTTCGCGCGGTGCTGGAAGCATGCCCTGACTGCCACAAGTGGGCGATTCTGGAACGCGAGCCCTTGCCACGCTGGAGCGACGGGCGCGTCGTGCTCCTCGGCGATGCTTGCCATTCCATGACTCCCTACATGGCGCAAGGCGGAGCGACCGCGATCGAGGATGCCGCGATTCTCGCGCGCTGTCTTGAAGAGACCGGCGGCGAAGACTTGGAAGGCGCGTTCCGCCGCTACGAAGCTCATCGCAAACCACGCACTTCGCGCATTCAGGCCATCTCCAGCGCAAACACCTGGATGAAAGGGGGAGACGAGGACACGAGTTGGCTGTACGGCTACGATGCCTGGAACGTGCCGTTGGCTCCCACGGAACCTCACGTCAAGGCTATCTGACGAAAACATAGAAGCGATGTGAATGGTTGAGCCTCACCCATTTCATTTTCGGTTTGACTGCGAGATCTAGTGAAATACGTTGACGGCTCGGTGGGCTCCGAAGAGCACGAAAGGGAACGATCTGGCCGCAGCGTCGCTGATGCGGCCAGCCTGCTCATCCGAATGGAGCAGGTGCCGTTCTCACGATGGCACAGGAATGCGCGCCTGGTTATGGGCAGCGCGACCTTCTTCGATGCGTTCAATGCTTTATCGCTCGCGTTTGCGCTGCCAACTCTCATTCGGCTGTGGCACATTTCCCCTCAACAAAGCGGCCTGCTGATTTCGGCGAGCTATGTCGGACAACTGGCCGGGGCGTTATTCTTCAGCGCGCTCGCGGAAAAAGTGGGACGAATTCGCGGCACGACGGCCGCGATTGCCATCATGTCCATCATGAGTTTCGGATGCGCGCTGGCCGGGAATTTTCGCGTGCTGCTCGCCTGCCGGCTTGTGCAGGGAATCGGCGTGGGCGGTGAAATGCCGGTAGCCGCCACGTATATCAATGAGTTGTCGCGGGCGCACGGACGCGGAAGATTTTTTCTCCTGTACGAAATGATATTTCCTTTAGGGCTTCTGGCCACGGGACAGGCTGGCGCATGGCTTGTGCCGGCCTTTGGATGGAAATTTATTTTTCTCCTGGGCGGCATTCCGGGATTACTGATTACTTTCCTCGTGGCGCGGCTTCCGGAATCGCCGAGGTGGTTGATTTCCAAGGGCCGCCTAAGCGAAGCGGAAGCGATTGTCGAGCAGATCGAAGCCAGCACGGAACGCAGAGTTTCAGTGGCGGCAACTTCTCCCGCCGCTTCGACGGCAAGCCTTACACAACGAGGAAGTTGGAATGAACTTCTCTCGAAAATGTATCGAGGGCGCACGCTGATCGTGTGGACTCTTTGGGCGTGCGCCTATTTCATAGCCAACAGCCTGAATAATTGGATGCCAAGTCTCTACAACTCAGTTTATCACTTGAATTTGCGGCAATCGCTGCACGCCGCCTCTATGACGAACGTCGCGCAAGTTGCAGTCTTGCTCGTCTGCGCTTTCAGCATCGATCGAATCGGCAGAAGGAATTGGACGGTCGCTGCATTTATTTTGGGCGGAGGAATGCTCGCGTTTCTGGGATTGATGAGCGAGCAAAAAGTGTGGGGCGTGATGATATTGGGCACGCTGGGCTACGGAATCATTGGCTCCATAAATGCCGTGCTCTATCTTTACACGCCGGAAATTTATCCCACCCGCATGCGCGCAATTGGAACTGGCTTGGCCACATCCTGGTTGAGAATCGCCTCGGCCTTGGGCCCCTGGTTGGTCGGTTTGATAGTCGATGCGAAGGGCATCCATTCCGTTTTCCTAATGTTTGCAGGTGTAAGCGTCGTCGGCGCGTTTGCCGCAACCTGCATGGTAGAAACGAGCGATCGGCGCCTCGAGGAAATCGCTCCATGATTTCGTAGCGCCGGCGTCTCGCTGGCATTTTTTTTCCACCTAAACAAAAGCGCAAAAGCAGGCGGCGCCATGAAAAACATGCAATTCATCGCGAGCCTGCGCGAGGACCTTGTTGCGCACAACGCTTTGGCCGCGTGATATACTCCCCGAAAGGTGTTAAAGGGGAGGTCCTCCTTGAGACACAAGATTTCCGCTATTTTGATTGCCGGCGCACTGCTTCTGGCGGCGGGACAGGTGCGGGCGCACCACTCGCCTTCGGCCGTTTTCGATATGTCGAAGGAGTTCACGCTGACCGGCACGCTGACGAAAGTCGACTGGATCAATCCGCACATTGTTGTTTATCTGGACGCAAAAAAAGACGATGGCAGCGTGGAGAATTGGAAGTTTGAGAGCAACCCCCCCTCCTGGTTCAGACGCGTCTCCCTTGGCAGAGACGATTTTGCAAAAGCGATCGGGCAAAACGTCACCGTGCAAGGCGTGCACGCGAAGGCCGGAGGGCTCTACGGCTACCTTTTGAAGATTACTTTTCCGGACGGGAACTCATTGGAACTGGTGTTCAAACCCACGGCCAACGCTCAGTGAGAAGGAGTATCCACGCCATGAATCACCGATTTGTTTTCGTACTTTCGGCGGCGTTGCTGCTTGCCGGACTCGCGACCGCGGACAATAAAGATGCCGCGACGGCCGGCAAGGCGCCGCGCGCCGCGGATGGGCATCCCGATCTCAGCGGAATCTGGGCCTATGCGATTGATCTGCCTCCTGTAGTTTTGAAAAAAGAGATCAACGGAAAAATTTCAACTACAGAAATCGATCAGAGCGCGGCCAAGCCCGCTAAAAAGCCCGTTTCGGGCGCTCTGCCGTCAACCCCAGCTCCTTCCTACAAACCTGAATTCCGCGAAAAGGTGAAAGACCTGTTCGACAACGAGAGCAAGACGGACGAGGTGTTCTACTGTGGAAAGCCCGGCGTTCCGCGCATCGGTCCGCCGCGCAGACTTATTCAACTGCCGGGCGAGATAGTTTTTCTTTACGAGGACGTGTCGGGAGATCCTTACCGCATCATTCCCACCGATGGCCGCGCACANNTGGTTCGGCGAGGGCGGGTATTTCCACACGGATGCCATGCACGTCACCGAACGGCTGTGGCGCGACGGCGAGAATCTGGTCTGGCAGGCGCAGGTGGACGATCCGAAAGTGCTCGCGACGCCCTGGACCATGCCGCCGCGAGTGATTACGCCGTCCGACGATCCTCTCGAGGAATCGCCTCCGTGCGTCGAAGACGATGGCCATCGTCTATTGAACTCAGACCATCACCAACAACGTTGAGACCGGCCAGTAGCGCAGGCTTCAGCCTGTGGGTTTTAGTCCTTGCAAGGACGAGCCGCCACAGGACGAAATCTGTGCCACCAAGACCATGAGAGACCTTCTAAAACGCTACGCAAAATTGGCAATTGGGAAACCGTTCTCGCCGGCGGTGCTGAGCATACTCGTGACATCGGTGTGCGATATGCGCTGCACGCACTGTTTTTTTACGGAAGAGCTGGACGACGCGCCGCGCAAAAAGCTTCAAATGACCACGCGTGAAATAGAAATGATTTCCGAAACGCTGGGCGGAAATCTCGGCGTTCTGATTCTCGCCGGCGGCGAGCCGTTCACGCGAAAAGACATTCCGGAAATCGCGCGCGCTTTCCACAAAAACAACAAGCTCGAATCGGTTTACATCACGACAAACGGCCAGATCCAGAAGCGGCTCATTCCCGATGTAACCAGAATCCTGCGGGAATGCCCGAATCTGAATGTCACCGTGGCTCTCGGGATCGACGGGTTAAAAGAGCAGCATGACAGCATTCGCCAAAAGGACGGGTCGTGGGAAATCGTCATCGACACAGCGCGCCGGCTGCAGGCCTTGAAGAGCGAATATCCACGGCTCGATGTGCAAACCTGCACGTGTTTCATGAACTCGAACCAGGAC
>PMOP01000321.1:5391-6919 GCA_003161495.1 Acidobacteriota bacterium
CGGGCGACATCGGTTTTTTCAAAGCCGCGCTGGATATTTATATGCACGGCCTGATCGCCAGGACCCAGGAGACGCAGCTAGCCCAGTTGACCTGCTACGCCGGAACAGCGGGCGGAGTCATCTACGACGAAGGAACGGTTTCGTCCTGTGAAATCCTGGGCCCCGTCGGAAATTTGCGGGACTACGGCTGGAATTTTCGGAAGCTGTGGTTCTCTCCCGCCATGCAGGCGCGCCGCAAGAAAGCTGCGGATGGCTGCTTCTGTACTCATGAATCGAATTGTTATTATCCTTCGCTGCCGTTCAGTCCAAAACATTTGATCCAGATTAAAAAGCTGGAAAGGGAAATGAAGAAAGCCTGGAATGGAATGGGCCACGCGGAATCGCAGTTGGATGGCACAGCCAAGTCCATAACCACAGCAGCAGGATAACAGCAGGATAAATGGATCCGGCAAAGCTGGATCGGAATCAGATTTTCGTGGCGCCGGCGTCCCGCCGGCGTTTTTGCGAAATGTGGAGCACCGAAAAATCGCCGGCAAGATGCCGGCGCCACATCCTACATACCAGTTCATGGAACGAAAGGAACAACGAATCGCGTGGTGGAGACTCAAGTCCTCATTGTTGGCGCGGGACCGGTAGGCCTCACGCTAGCACTCGACCTGGGCTGGCGCGGCGTGCGCTGCACGCTGATCGAGCGCAACACAACCACGATTCAACTTCCGAAGATGGAGCGCTGCAACGCCCGCACGATGGAAATCTATCGTCGCCTGGGCATCTCCGAACGCGTGCGCGATGCGGGCCTGCCTCGCGAAGCGCCGATGGATGTTTTTCTGGCGCTCTCCATGGCGGATCCTCCCCTCGCCCATTTGCCGTGCCCATCGGTAGCGGCGGCCACCGCTGAGATCGCCGAGCACAATGACGGAGGCCTGCTCGAGCCGTACCAATTGATCTCGCAATACACGCTTGAGCCGCTCCTGCGATCGATCGTGGAAACGTTTCCTAGCGTCACCGTTCGTTTTGGCTGCGAATTAATTTCATTCACGCAAGATTCGAGCTCCGTAACCGCAACCATCCGGGCGAAGGATGCCGCCCAGGAAACCATTCGGGCATACTATCTCGCCGGATGCGACGGCGGCTCCAGCACCGTGCGCAAGCAGCTAGGCATACAACTACAGGGCGAAGGAAATATCCGAAAGCTCCGGCAAGCATTGTTTCGATGCGACGCTCTCTATGAACGAATTCCCATGGGCAAGGGACGCCACTACCACATCGCCGAGGGTCCGTTGTTCCCGTTCATCATTCTTCAGGACAGCACCCGCCATTGGACACTGCACGCCGCCGCGTCCAGTGACGGAGAGATGGCCGAAATTTTCAGGAAGTCGCTGGCGATGCCCATCGAGTTCGAGATGCTTTCCGTCAATGAATGGACGCAGCACCTGCTGTGCGCCGAGCGCTACGGGGAAGGCCGCGTTTTTGTCGCCGGAGACGCAGCGCACCTCGTGATCCCCACAGGCGGGCTCGGCATGAACAC
>PMOP01000321.1:7007-7698 GCA_003161495.1 Acidobacteriota bacterium
TTCGATGTCGAGCAGCGTAAAGTCACGGAAATTTTGGGAATCGAAGCGGGCTACCGTTACGTGGATTCACCGATTATTTGGCGCGAGCCGGGCGGCGGCCCAGACCCGAATAATCCCACGTATATTCCAACGACATGGCCCGGCGCACGCCTGCCACATGTATGGCTGGACGACGGGACGGCACTGCACGATCGACTCGGCCCAGGATTTACGCTGCTCCGGCTTGGCGGGACGCATGCAGACACGTCCTGCCTGGAGCGATCGTTTCAAGAACTGCGCGCGCCACTCAATGTGCTCGATATAGCCAGCGAGAGAGCGCGCGAACTCTACGAATACGATTTGCTCCTCGTGAGGCCCGATTTACACGTGGTTTGGCGCGGCAATGAACTTCCAGCTGACGCGGCGACGATTGCGATGGCCTCCACCGGCCACCTTCGATCCGGAGTCTGATGACATTTATATGATAGTTACAATATACTGTGGTTAAGAAATTCGCCCATTCCTTTACAGGTGGCCGGTCCAGAATAGAATCAAAATAACCAGGATGACCACGCTTACGCCGCTGATGGGCCCGAACCCCCATTTTTTGCTATGCGGCCAGATGGGGAGACTGCCCACCAGCGCCACGAGAACGAATACTGAAAGAACAGCCATTAGAAACATTGTTTTCCTTCTTTCCTGGGCCTGGCCG
>PMOP01000049.1:0-4779 GCA_003161495.1 Acidobacteriota bacterium
CCTCCATGAAGGCCGATGCCCTTGGCCGCCGCTTCCGTCTGCATCTCGTAGGTCAGCACGTTGAGGTCGCGTCCCTGGCGATAGTGCAGGTAACAGCGAACGGCGTCGAGGAAGTCGATGGCGTTCACGGCTTCGGCGCGAAGAGGAAGCGGCAACAGAGGTGCAGGTTCCTTCCATTCGCGGGAACGCTTCATCTCCGCGATTTGCAAAAGCCAGCAGGCCACTTGATAGTCGCGTAAACCGCCGGGGCCATCCTTGATATTGGGTTCGAGGTGAAAAATCGTCTGGCCGAATTTCTGGTGGCGCGATTGTGCCAGGCCGGTGAGTTCCTGCATCAGGGTTTCGGATTCGCGAATCACCATGCCCGGAAGGACCCGCGTGCGCAGGCGCTCGTACAGTTTCTCGTCGCCGCAAATGTAGCGGCAATCCAGGAGTGAAATATTGAATTCGATATTGTTGCGATAAAGTTTCCCGCATTCCGCGAGCGTTCGGGTGGTGGGGCTTACACGAAGATGAAGATCCCAGAGAGCCTGGCTGAGCGGGGCAATGGCCTTATTGCTGAGAAACTCCTCGTTGCCGTCTTTTCCATAGAGAAACAGGAGATCGATGTCCGAATACGGAAATAAACTTCGCCGGCCGTATCCGCCCATGGCGGCAATGCAAAACCCTTCGATCGGACCGCTGGCCGCCGTGACATCGTTCCACAACTCGGTGACCACGGAATCGATCAGGGCCGTACGGTCGCGAACAACGGCCTTCCCGTCGCCCACTTCTTCAAAGCGTTTCTGAATCCTCGCGGATTCTTCCGCGTACAAATCCTGCAAACTGGAATTGCGACTCTCGAGCTTCATATCCGACTTATGAGGTCCCCCGCCCGTCATTTTCCCCGGCGGGCTCCCTTTCGGTGCTCAGGGTAAAAAAGCGGAGCTCCCACCTTGCGCTGCAGAATCCGTGGATTACAAAAGCACTCTCGATTTCACAATCGCATTTGCAAATTGTGAATCCGTTAAAACATGGCCCGTAACTACAGCGCGGAAACTCCGCGCTCCTGATTCCTTATCCGAATGGCCTGATCGACCTTGGAAACAAAAATTTTTCCATCGCCGATCTTGCCCGTCGACGCGCTTTGAAGAATTGCATCGATCGCCGCGTCCACCAGATTATCCGGGACGACGATTTCAATTTTGATCTTGGGCAGGAGATCCACCGTATATTCGCGCCCGCGATAAACTTCGGTGTGCCCCTTTTGCCGGCCATGCCCGCGCACATCGGAGATGGTCATGCCGCCGATGCCCAGTTCCGTAAGCACTTCTTTCACCGCTTCAAATCTGGACGGCTGAACGATCGCTTCAAGCTTCGTCATCATCTTCTTGTCCTCAAACTTGGACCGCAGATTCGATTCCTTGCTGCGTCATGGCAGCGCCCTACACTATAGGGCCATTCTACCCGGTAATTCCACTGTCTGACGCGCAGGTTTCCTCATTTGAGGCAGATCAGAACTCACCGCCGATCCCACCGAGGATCCGTATGGGAATGCAAATCTTCCTAATCTCCAGGGGGAACCGTTCACGTGAACAAAACTTATTCGCGGCCTGCAACTAAATTGCCGCGCGACGAAGCGTCCAATTCACGCTTCACCGCGCGGCAATCTTTGAGAAGCGCCTGGAGACGCTGTGATCCTTCATCGCCGCCAGGCTGGAGTTTCCGATGTCCTCCAGAATCACTTCCCACTTTCCTCTAGAACCTTAGAACATGAACCCGGCTTCAATCGCGCCGCGAGCCTGGTTGGTGTTGGTCCCGCCGATCCCGAATGCAACCGACGAGCCAGCGACGAAGTCAGTAACGTGAACGATCGAGATGTCTCCTCGGAGGAAGAAGGCATCCTTGACCCAGGTCGGGGTCACCGTGAATGAGAACGCGCCGGTTCCGGAACCGTACCCCAGCAAGTTGGCCTCGCCGGTAATTGGGCTTCCGCTCGATTTGATATATTCCGGTCGAACTGCGAGCGAAAATCCATGTTTGAAATTGTAGTTGGCCAGCAGCGCGCCGCCGTTGGTGTGCGCGCCGGTGGGACTCAATCCGAAGGAGGCGTATATGGGAGCCGATTTTACGACCGTATACTGGTAATAGGGGCTGATGGTCACATTCCCTTTCGTATACGTGTAAATGACGTTGTAGACCTGCTCGTTGTTCTGGTACGCAGGCGTCACAGGGAAAAAGTTGGCAGACCCGGTCCTCACGTAGGTGTTCCCAGCGTTTCCACCAGCCGCGAAGGTCAAAGTGTTCGCCCCATTGAAGGCATAGGCCAGCAAACCCGTCAAGGATGTGTAGCGATCCGAGTAAAAGCCGTCATTCCAGCCGAACGACAAGGTGAGCTTCTTGTAGGTCTCGTTGAGCTGAATGCCGCGACTGACGGCCGGCTCCTGATTCCAGAGCAAGCCACGTTCGATGTTCATATTCTGAAAGGTGAATGTATACTCATCGCCAATCAGCGTTGGCAGGGACCCGATCTCGATATTGAAATTGCCTTTCACGAGCTTCGCATAGCCTACGGGAAATGGGCCGTATGTCCCTGTCGTTGTTGGCCCCGTCTTCGCGAAAGGCACTCCAACCACCGGTAGATTGTACGCTCCCCCTTGCAGGAAGAATTGGAACCAACCGCTGGTCTTCTGTATGAAAACCTGGGCATTGCTCACGTCCACGTGCCCCTCGTCGCCGGGTACTACGGGATTATTTCCAAACAAACCGATACCGCTCAGAATACCGGTAATTTCGATTTTTCCAAACGGGCCCGCGGGAAGCTCATGCGCGATCCCCGTTGCGAGCGGCCCCGACATTGATGGGGTTGGCAGAGGCATCGGGGCAGCCGCTGCTGGAGCCGGTGTCGCAGCCGCCGCCGGTGTTGCCGCCGCCGGAGTCCCCTGGTCTTGTGGCGCCACAGCTGGAGTAGTGGCGTCTGTATCCTTCTCTGCTGCCAATTCTGTATTCAGATCAGCCAACTGCGCCTTAAGCGCGTCGATTCGTTGGCGCAAATCCTCCGAGCTTGATGCACTGGGGGAGCTTGACGTAGTCGCGGCGCTCGTCGCCGTCGTCTCGCTCGCACCCGCTGATTCACCCGCCAGACTTCGTGCATGGCTGGCGGGCGCCCCAAGTCCTACCAACCCTAACGCCAACATTCCAAAACACACCCCGTAAGTCTTATTCATAGAATAAAAAACTCCTTTTCCGCTGGTAGATCGGTGACATGCAGACCCTGACCAGCGCGCGAAGTTTAGGGGCTGCCAACCTCGCGCGTCCAATTCATACTTTTTCTCTTAGCAATCAGGAATGTGTGGTTGACATCCCTAATGATTGCCATTTGGAAAACAAATGACGAGTTCCCTTTTACTGGCTCCCATCAGGACTCAAAAGTGAAAATAGAACGCCAGGCATGCTCGAAAACCATTCTGCAATCTGGAAGGGGTGGTGTGAAATCTCAATTTTGGCAGGACAACCTTAAGAGTCGCGGGGGACCATACCCGTGTTTCCAGCATCTCTGCTACTGTACGAAGGAAAAGATTTCGGCAAATTTGAGGACGCGACTCTGACCTTCGGAAATAGAGCTGCTTCCATGCGCTCTTGTCCCTAAAAGCGCCAGTGTGGTATGAAACCCGTAGGAAACGCGCTCGCGCCTTGGTTCTGGGCCTCGCGTTTATGGGTAACGCGAAGGTTTGCTCGGCAAAGGCCGCGTGCAGTCCGCAGCTGCAGTCCTCCAGAGCCGACATGCCGAACTTGCGCTGCTAATTCGCACGGGCATTTGTGATTTCAAAAAGATTGGGAGAAACTCTGCTATGAAACGTATTCCGGCTAAATGGATTGTGGTCGGCTCCATTGCGTTCCTCATCCTCATTCAAATCATTCAACCGAGCCGGACCAACCCGCCTGTGGTCCCTTCGCGCAGCCTGGAAGCACATGTGAACGTGCCCCCGGAAGTTCAGTCCGTGCTCAAACGTTCCTGCTATGACTGCCATTCCAGCTCGACCGTCTGGCCCTGGTACAGCTACGTCGCGCCGGTTTCCTGGTATGTGGCCCACGATGTAAACGTGGGTAGAAGCCACGTGAATCTTCAGGATTGGGAAGCCCAGGTGAATCCGCAGGAAGGCCTGGAACATCTCGGACTGATCTGCAAGCTCGTCCGGAACGGGAATATGCCGCCGGCCGATTACCGCGTTATGCATAAGGGCACGGACGTTTCTCCGGAGGAAACGAACGCGGTTTGCGCATGGTCGCAGAAATTCTCCGCCGCGGAGGATTCGGATAAGAAGGGGGACTGACCGTTATTTGTTGCGGTGATCCTGATTAAGTTGAGGCACGGCAATTTTGCGGCCCTGCGGAAAAAACGCCGGCTGGACGCCGGCGCCAACGGATCGCGGGCTGACTTCCCGCGAAATTCTATTTTAATTTGAATGTTGAATCTTGTGTGTGGGAGAGCTGCGTTTTGGATATTATGGAGAGCTTTGGAGACTCCATGGAACCCGCTCTGGTGGATTTGAAAAATGTGCGCGTCATTCGAGGCGACAATGTCGCGCTCGACGACTTCAGCCTGCGAATCAATTCCGGCGAACACGTCGCGATCCTGGGGCCCAATGGCTGCGGGAAATCGACGCTGATCAAGACCATTACGCGCGAATGTTACCCGGTGATCCTCGAAAACTCTTCCATAACCATTCTGGGGCAATCGCGCTGGAACATCTTCGAGCTGCGCTCCGTCCTGGGTATCGTCTCAAACGATCTGATGCA
>PMOP01000049.1:4793-7656 GCA_003161495.1 Acidobacteriota bacterium
GATCATCAAACGGTCGAACCTTCGCAGCGCAAACGCGCGGACGCGGTGCTGGAACGCATCGGCGTGCCACACCTCGCCGAGCGACCCGTGGCGGAAATGTCCTCGGGCGAAGCCAAGCGCATCTTGATTGCGCGGGCGCTGGTCCATGATCCTCGGACGCTTTTATTTGACGAGCCGAGCAACAGCCTGGACGTTTTCGCGCAGCACGGCCTGCGGGAAACGATGCGCGAGCTGGCTCAATCCGGTATTGGCATCGTTCTCGTGACGCATCATCTTTCCGATGTGATCCCGGAGATTGACCGCGTTGTATTGATGAAGAACGGAAAGATTCAGGCGGATGGCCAGAAAAAAGATTTGCTCAATCCGGACGAAATCTCGCGCCTGTTCGGCATTCCTGTGGATATTACGCGGCGGGACGGCTACTACCATTTGTGGTGATTTAAATGGAATGGCGGCCGGCGTTTTGCAAATGCGATCAGACCGAATAGGAAACGTTGTCGTCGGCAGCCACGGTCGCCGCGCCGTTGCCCGATGCCGCTGCGGCCGCGGCGGCGGCCTGCTCTTCTGATTTTGTCCCGCGGCGCATGGCCACGATTCCGGTTCGCACCATTTCCAGAATGCCGTAAGGGCGCAGCACTTCGAGCAGGCGGTCGACTTTTTCTTCACCGCCGGTGATCTCGATGGTCAGGGAGTCGAGCGCGAAGTCCACGACGCGCGCGCGAAATACATTGATGATGTCAAGAATCGGGGAACGCTCATTGTGGGGCGCGGAAACCTTGATGATCGCCAGGTCGCGGCAAATCGAAGGTTTTCCCGTGATATTTTCCACGAGCAGCACGTTTACGAGCTTGTAGAGATTGGCTTCGACGCGCAGCGCCTGGTCGCGGTCGGCATCGACCACGATCGTCATGCGCGAAACTTCCGGTTTTTCCGTGCGGCCCACGGTGAGCGAATCGATGTTGAACGCGCGGCGGCGGAACAGCGATGCCACGCGCGTCAGCACACCCGGCTTGTTTTCGACATGCACCACAAATGTATTCAGCATAGGTCTCTCACGCGTCCGTCGCCGTCTCGACAATCGGATTCGGACGGCGAATCATTTCGTGCAGCGCGGCGCCCGCCGCGACCATCGGATACACCGAATCTTCCTGCTCCACCTGGAAATCGATCAGCACCGGTCCCTTGTGGTTATGCGCCATTTCGACGGTCGGCACGACCTGGGAGCGCTGCGTCACCGCGACGGAGCGAATTCCAAATGCGTCCGCCAGCTTCACAAAGTTGGGGCTGAGGATCGGAGAAGCTTCGTAGTTGCGATCGTAGAAAAATTCCTGCCACTGGCGAATCATCCCCAAGTAGCCGTTGTTGATGATGGCGATGTTGACCTTCAGATTTTCCTGCACCATCGTCGCGAGTTCGCACATGGTCATCTGGAAGCCGCCGTCGCCGACGACCACCCACACATCGGCTTCGGGACGTGCGGCCTTTACGCCGATGGCGGCAGGCAGCGCGAATCCCATGGTGCCGAGTCCGCCGGAGGTGATCAGCGTGCGCGGCTTTTCATGCTTGTAATATTGGGCTTCCCACATCTGGTGCTGGCCCACGTCGGTGACGATGACGGTGTCTCTGTCCCGCGTTTCGCGCCACAATCCGTTGATCACGTGCGCGGCGTACAGATGGCCGTTGTCGGGCAGATTTTGAATGTCCCGAACGGCGGAATCGCCCTTGAGCCGGTCAATGTAAGCCAGCCATTCGCGTCGTTCCTGCACTTTCACGTTCGGAAGCAATTCACGAAGGACAGCCTTCAGGTCGCCCACCAGCGCCACGTCCACCTTGACGTTTTTATTGACCTCGGCGCGGTCAATTTCAATGTGGATCTTCTTGGCGTTCGGAGCGTACGTTTTCAGATTTCCCGTCACGCGATCGTCAAAGCGCATCCCGAAAGCGATGAGCAAATCGGCTTCCTGAATGGTCGTGTTCAGCCAGGCTTCGCCGTGCATTCCCATCATTCCCAAGCTCAGGGGATGCGACGCCGGGAAGCCGCCGAGACCGAGCAGCGTGAGTCCCACGGGAATATTGGTCTTTTCCGCGAATGCACGGACTTCATCCATCGCGCCGGACAAAATGATGCCGTGTCCCGCCAGAATTACCGGCCGCTTGGAATTGTGAATCAGCTCGAGCGCCTGTTTGTATTCCTCGGAAGTCGGCGAAAAATCGGGACGGTAACCCGGCAGTTGCGGCGCAACGGGCCTGCCGTCGAATTCGCAGCTGGACTGTTGCGCGTCCTTGGTGATGTCAACCAGAACCGGACCGGGACGGCCGGACCTGGCGACATAGAAAGCTTCGCTGATGGTCTGCGCGACTTCGCTGGCTTGCGTGACGAGATAGTTGTGTTTTGTAACGGGCAAGGTGACGCCCGTAATATCCGTCTCCTGAAACGCGTCCGAGCCGATCAGCTTGCTTCCCACTTGCCCGGTAATGCAGACGATGGGAGAGGAGTCGAGCATTGCCGTGGCAATGCCGGTCACCAAATTCGTGGCGCCCGGTCCGGACGTGGCGATGGCCACGCCGACGCGGCCGGAAGCGCGCGCGTAGCCGTCGGCCATGTGCGCGGCGCCCTGCTCGTGGCGGACGAGTACGTGATGGATGTTGCTGAACTTCAGCGCGTCATAGGCGGGCAGGATCGCGCCGCCGGGATAGCCGAATACCGTCGTAACGCCCTGTTGTTCCAGACATTCCCAGAGAATTTGCGCGCCAGTTTTTATCATAAAATTTTCCGTCCAGATTCAGAAATTGCTCGAGCAGACCCATCTCTTGGCCCTGCCCGCAATAGTATAGGCAATTATTATACAGGAGAATCAAAATA
>PMOP01000398.1 GCA_003161495.1 Acidobacteriota bacterium
TGACGTAATGTTCCGCCGGAACTGTTCCCATCATCGGAGGCGGTGGCGGAGGTCCGCCCGGAGGGCCCGGCGGCGGAGGAACCAGCATTTCCGCGGTTCCATTAAAGGAGAGGGAAGTAATCTTGCCAACCGCGGCTTTGCCCCCCAAGGCCTGCTCGTATTTGCCGAAAACATCTTCCACGGATGGAAGCGGCGCGGCGGGAGCAGCGGCGGGTTTCGGCGCGGGAGCCGGGCCGGACATTACGGTTTCCGGCGCTTTGCTCGGCGACATTCCTGGATCGAGATTCGTGAAGCTTGAGATGGCCAGTGGCGGGAAAATTTCCATGGCGGATTTTTCCGTGGGCATTTTATCGCCGGGGAGAAGAAGCGTCCCCACAGCCTTGGCCGCGCCGCGATGGCAGGTGAAACAGGTGATTTCGCGCTTGCCGTCAAACACGGTTTCGTTCAAGGCCATGGTCATCTGGATCATGCTGCGCGCCACGTGCTTCTCGCGTTTGTCCTCCTGATCGAAATGCCCGATCACGTGGCAGTAACCGCAGCCAACTCCCAGCGCGGTAGTGATGTATTCCATCGCGGGATGAATCTGGTCGGCGGGAGTGCCCTTGAGCGCTTCAATCTTTTTAAAGTACTGATCGGCGGTTTTGCCTTTCATTGCAGCCGCAACCAACGGCGCCGGCGGAGGACCTGCCGCCGGGGCTTGCGCGTGAAGGCTCGGCGCGCTCACGCCGAGCGCAACGATCGTCATTGCCAGAATTCCGAGAAGTGCGGAAACATCGCGCACAGAAAATTTCTTGTTCATACTTTTTCGGTTATCCTCTCGCTGATTTTTGTTTCCGAGCAATACTGTGCATCCTCTGTGGGCCTCATCCTAAGTCATCGCCAGCCTGAAAAGCAATGAGCGATCGGGTAGCCGTTCCTTGCTCGAGCAGCATAGCCGAAGGAGCCCGGTGTTTTGTGGCGCCGGCGTCCCGCCGGTGATTTTTCTAAATTTCGCAGCACGCAAAAACGCCGGCGAGACGCCGGCGCCACAAAAAAACTGAAATTCTTGGCGAATCGAATGGAGTGCGCTTTGCCTGCTGGGCTCTTCGCCAGAAATTCCGGCTAGTGACATTTGGGGGCGTTTGGGGCTACTCTCTGACCACAATAACAGCCGCAGGATCATTGAGGGATAGAGATACTCTGGAGGGACGCACATGAAAATTCGCGCGGAAATTTTCGGATCGTTTCATGCTTTCGTTTTGCGGATTGGACTTGTGATGGTTTTTTGCATCGCATTCGCAAACCTTCCGGCATTCGCTGCGGATTGCAATACGGCCGCGCTGACCGCCCTTGGCGTTCCGAACATGACGGTAGCGTCCGCATCGGTTGTGCCTGCCGCCGCGCCCAATCCCGAGTATTGCGATGTGAAAGGTTCTATCGGCACTTCCGGCGAAGGCGCTGAACCGGGCTCGGCAAATTTTGAAGTCATGCTGCCCGTCAACTGGAACCAAAAATTTATTTTTAACGGAGTCGGCGGACTGGCGGGCGTCCTCAATTCCTCGGCCAATCCCGCCGATCAAGCTACGTTCCTCGTGAGAGGCTATGCTACGGCTATTACGGACACGGGCCACCTCGTCTCCAATCCCACGTGGGAATACACCGCGCCAGGCACGCCGGACACGCCGAAAATTATCGATTATTTCTTTCGCGCCGTTCATGATGTGACGCTCGCCTCGAAACAGCTCGTGAAAAATTACTATCGCGCGAATACGATCCGGCGCTCCTATTTCGACGGCTGCTCCAACGGCGGCAAGATGGGCCTTCTCGAAGCGTCGCGTTTCCCCAGCGACTACGACGGCATCATTTCCGGATCACCCTGGCTTGACCCCGTTGGCACTTCGCTCTGGACTTTGAAAAATATTAAAGCGTTGCTCGACGCGTATATCCCGCCCGCGAAATTCCAGGCGATCAGCACCGCGATTTTGAAACAGTGCGACAAAGCGGACGGAGTTTCCGACGGCCTGATCCAGAATCCAGCCAAATGCGCGTTCCAGCCGGACGCCCTCGTTCCTGAAACTCTCACCCAAAAACAGGCCGACGCGCTCAAGATCATCATGAATCCGGTTCGCGATGAGCAGGGAAAATTAATTTATCCCGGAGCTTCCGTGGGAAACCTCGGGCAGGACAACATGACTGTGCGCGGCGCAACGAATTATCTTGAGGCGCCGCCCGCCGATCCCGCTTCCGCCAAGCCTTGGGGCGACGCCACGGTGCCTGCGAATTGGTCCCTCGCCCAGAACATTCTGATGAAACTTGGCTACTACGATGCGGGCCAGGACATGAACAACTCGATCGAGAACAAGGGCGTGGTGAAATCCGATGCGTTAAATCTTGTGTACACGCGCCTCGCCGCGGATGTTCCCGACGATCCGTCGGCGTTCAGCGCATATTTTGCAAAGGGAGGAAAGCTGCTGATTTACCACGGATATGACGACCTGATCATTTCTCCCTACAGCAGCATCTGGTTTTACGAAGACCTCGCGCAAGAAAATGGCGGCTACGAAAAAGTTCAGCAGAATGCGCGCCTCTTCATGGTGCCCGGCATGCAGCACTGCGTCATGGGCGCCGGACCGAACGCGTTTGATACCTTGAGCGCCCTTGAACAGTGGGTGGAAAAGGGCATTGCTCCCGACGCGATTCCCGCGACGCATTCCACAAAAGACGTGGTGGACCGCACCATGCCGCTCTGCAAGTTTCCCGAGAAGGCGCACTACAAAGGCAGCGGCAATCCCAACAGCGTTTCCAGTTGGTCTTGCCCGCAAAATGACAAGTCACTGCTTGCGGTCGGGCCTAATGGGATTCAGGCAGGAGTGAATGCCACGGCGCCCGCGCGAGTCAGCGCCCCGGCAAAGCTTATGTCGAAGAGTGGAAACTGAAAGTAGGACGGGCTTTAGCCTGTCGCTTTTGCACTTATAAAATTTAAACCGACAGGCTGAAGCCCGTCCTACCAATTCCTACTTGCCGCCTTCCGACTTCTT
>PMOP01000517.1 GCA_003161495.1 Acidobacteriota bacterium
TGCAGAATATTTGTGTTGTGCGGGCCGAAGCGCCCGCCTTTCTCGCAAAAATCGGTGTAAGGCGCATCCGCCGGCGGCACTGGAGTAGGAAAGATGGAAGCCAGTTTCGGCTTCGTCGGATCGACGATGTCCACCATGGCCGTGAGGTACATCGGTCCTGTGCAGGCCCGCGGTCCGGTCGGTGAATCGGCCCCGCCGGTTCCTTCCGAATGAACGAAGACAAACGGCTTGCCGGGAATGGGCATGGCGTCGTGCACTTGAATTCCGCCAAATGGCGGATCAAAGGAAAGGGAACCAATCAACTTCGGTTTGGCAATATCGCTGATGTCGAGAAGCACAAACCACGGGCTGTATCCCAAATACGCGCGGTCGCCTTCGATGAAAGCCGGGCCGTGAAAGCCGTAAATATTTTTCGGAAGCGGCGGCTCGCCTTCTTTCTGGCCGGGCATCCACCAGCGGCCCGCTTCTTTCGGTTCGGTGGGATCGCTGATGTCGAGGAAGACCAGGATTTGCCCGTTATATCCGGGCATGCCCGCGGCCAGGTTCACGTACTTGCCGCCGGGATAGCCGTCGCGATGCGTGCCGGTGCCGTGAGTCTCCCAGCGCGAGAGCTCCTTTGGATTCACAGGATCGCTAATATCCCACATGATAACGCCTTCGTCGCGCGGCACGCTCGGATCGTGCGAATTGTACGCCGCGCGATTCTGCAGCGCCGTAATCATAATGTTGTCGTGCAGATCGACTTGATTCGTGTCGCCATTCGGAGGGCCCGGAATGAATTTCACGACCTTGGGATTGGTGGGATCGGTGACATCCATGATGGTCCAGCCGTGATGCCACAGGTGCGAGAGGTAGAGATACCAGTGATCGTTGACGTGCTTGATGGCCATCTTGACGTTGCCGCCGCGGCCATCCACGTCGCTGTAGCCGATCGGATGGAGATTGCTAGCTTCCCAACCCTTGGGAATGTCGTCCGCGTACCCACGTCTTGCAAGTAGCGCGAAGCTTGCCACGGCAATGGCGGTGACGATCAGAATTCGCAGCACGGACGGGCCTGAGGTCGATTTCATTTCACGGCTCCTGGACTTGCGTGGGTTTCTCCGGTGTGTTGGTGCGCTGTTCGGCCCCTTGCCACAAGAGCGATACGGAAAGCGATTTGCGCGAGTCCTCGAACTTGAAATCGTGCACCTGCCCGCCGGCATCCACTTTCATCAGCTTGCTGGGCATCGCCTTGCCGTCAAAGCGGTCCCGAAACCATTCCGCTATGAAGGTGCCGGTGTTCGGCCCGTTGGTTGTCGCTGGGGAGCCGCTGACGCTGTGAACGGCGCCTTCGTATATGAGAAATTGCTTGGGTGCTGAAAGTAAATCCATCAGTTGAAAGCCATACTCGACGGGAGTGAGCTGATCATCTTCGCCGCCCACAAGCAAGTAGGGACATTTCACCTTTTCAGCCACGCCCTTCAGAGTCCACGATTGCAAAAACTTATCGAGCTCGGCTTCCGTCTCGAGGCCTGTGTAGTACAGGAATCGCATCTTGAACGACGGAGAAGCGGTTTCAAACGCCGTATGCATCGTCGGCTCGACCGCCATGGCCTGCAGCGCCGCGCCTCTCAGCCGGGAGTCGATCGAAGCGACTTGCGTCCCCAGGTACGATCCGAGGCTCGCGCCGCGCAAGGCAATGCGGTCCGGATCGATATCATTTTGCGAACTCAGCCATTCCAGCACCACGCGGCCGGCCTCTTGCCAATTCGTTTGCGTCAGGTAGATTTCGCGGATGGCGCATTCGTTTTGGCCGGGCCCTTCGAGAGCCAGAGTGGCCATGCCGCGCTCGCGCAGCGAGTCGCCGTAGATGGCCGCGCCGCCTTCTTTGTTGCTGTCCAGCCCGGAGATGGACCACACGCAAGGCACGCGGCCTGAGCGGTTGGTCGGCATATGCAAATAGCCGGGCAAAGTTTTGCCGCCCCTGCCGAAGGGAACTTCCACGCGGCGAATTTCATGGTCCGCGAATTGAATGTATTTCGCGTAGCAGTCGTTCTTCTTGTCGTTGAGCAAGAGGTTGTCGGGCGTATTCTCAAAGATCGGCCATTGCGCGCCTGCATAAAGATGCGCGGCGAGGAAATACTCTTCACGCGCCGGGACCGTGCGCCCGTCCTTGTCATATTGCCGCGCTTCTCTCTCATGGCGCGCGGCGGCGCGCGTGAACTCGCGCGAAATGTCATTGAATTTGTGGATGCGCGTGCGCAATCCAGCGGCTTCGGCGGGGCCTCCGGGAATGTTCGCCAGGCCGCCCAGGCGGCCCTGATCCCACTCGGGGCCAAGCGCGGCAATCACCGCGTCCAGCAGCCAGCGCTGATCCTGCCAGCGCGCCAGTCTGCGCTCCACGTTGGGCGTCATGGATGGCGGCGCGGGCTCGGGAAGCGGCTCGGCGCTGGCAGAGCTTTCCAGCAACGACGATCTTGCGCCGCCTACGAGCGAAGCTCCCGCCAGAGTTGCCGCGCCGCTCAGAAATTCGCGCCTCTCGACTAAATTATTTTTTGCGGGAACTGGAACTTTTTCGCTGGGCATGTGTGCTCCTCTCGCCGCGTAATTCATAACGGAAGCTGAAAAGGTTGTGGTAGCACAGGCACTCTTGCCTGTGCGGTTTTCGTAACTGTGGGCCCCGCAAGTACTCTGAAACTGAAGCTCTCAAAACCGCACATGCAAGAGTGCCTGTGCTACTTAACCCCAAATAAAGAAGGGGCCGGAGGATTAGTCCGGCCCCTCGTGTAAGACGTGAAAATTACCAGCTGAGTTTCAAGCCCAACTGCATTGCGCGCTCGCCGCCGGAACCAAGTTGCGGGTTGGAGCTGTAGGTATCAGGAGTCAAGCCAACGAAACCGAACGGCTGGGTGGAGGGATCCTGAATGCCGCCACCGGGGCCGCCGCTGGGGTTCGAGAAGTTGGGATGGTTGAGAATGTTAAAGAACTCGACACGGGCCTCAGCCTTGAGCCGCTCTTTGATCGTGAACTGCTTGGTCACTGAGAGGTCGACATTCTTGAAGCCGGCATCGCGGAACATGTTCGGCATCGCGTTGCCGTAGGATCCGAAGGCCGGTGGCAGTAGGATCGAGTTGCCAATGGCGTAACAGCCGAGGGTCATGGCCGATGCAATTGCGAGTGGGCCCATGGACGTAGCCTTGGCGTCGCAAGCTGCATTGCCGGTAGGGGCTGCCGGATTGCCGGTACCAGCGAAGAAGGGAAGTCCTCCGCCACCGTTTTGCCACCCACCATTCGTATCGGTGAACCCGTGGACTGGTGTGAAATCACTTGGATTACCAAAGAAGTTCCATTGTTCACCCAAACTTTGCGCTTGGGTGCCGATCACATTGGTTCCGCTGAAATCATCCGACTGGTCGGAAAGACCCCAGGGCAAACCGCTCGTGACAATCACGATGGAGTTGACTCCCCATCCTTCCAGAAGTTGTCCGAAACCCTTTCTTCCGGGTAGCTCATAATTCACCGAAAGGGTGAACCGATGCCGGATGTCAAAATCGGTGTTCGCATACAGCTCCTGGCGGTAATTCCCATAGCTGTTCGTCGGAACGGGGAAATTGGCTGACGTTCCCTGGTCGGATGCATCACCCAAGGCATGGGAATACGTATAGCCGCTTGTGAACGAGAGTCCGTGGTAATTCCGCCCCGTTAGAGTTATTTGCAGGCCGTTGTAATTGGAACTGTAAATATTGTTAATCATCGTAATGTAGCTCAGGTAAGAAAAGCATGAATTGGCGGGGTTGAATTGGCCACCCTGGCTGTTTGTCGGGGCAATCTTGACTGAACTGGCACACGGCGCTGTGTACGGAAGGTTCGCCTGCTCAGTCGTCGGGCTCGGCGCACATACCGTATAGATAGCCTCACCCCCCATCCCCGCGCACACTTGCGCCGGGGTGACGCCCACGTCAGAGCCGGAGCAGGTTCCTAGGATAAACGCGGTGCAGTACCCATCATTTGAGGCCGCGATTGCCGTTAATGGGAGGTTCCATCCCGCCCCGGGTGTGGGTTGATTGATGTTGAGTTTTCCCAACAGCTTTGTTCCATGGTTCCCGACATAGCCTATATCAATCGAGAGGTTATTGGTGATTGCCCGCTGGATGTCGAGGTTCCAGTTGTTGACGTATGGGGTACGAATGTTCGGGTTCACACCGTAAACTTCGCACGGGGCCGGAGGCGCCTGGAAGATTGCAGGGTTAGGGTTATTCACGCCGTCGCCGCACGCCGGATTCGACACTCCTGCGAAAAGAGTTTGCTGTCCGGCAACGGGGAGCGCTGGATTGAAGTTCTGCCAGGCAGTATTGATTGGGCCAAGGGTTGGACTTCCTTGATTAAACGAGAGAGATTGCAGCTGGATGTTGCCAGTCACAGGAAGAGCCGTCGTGCTACCCGCGTTGTAAAGAGGCAGTCCGGTGGGAAAGGTGCGCAGTCCGAGCAGGTTGCCTTCGCCATTCATCACGTCGAAGCTGAGTTGCTCGTAAATGATGCCGCCTCCGGCGCGAACCACGGTCTTTCCGTTTCCTTGGACATCCCAAGCAAAGCCCAAGCGAGGTGAAAAGTTGTTGTGATCACCGTGGTAGGGATTGTTGGTTTGGACGAGACCCAGAATCGGATCGAAGTTCCCCATTAAGCCGTCTCTCTCATGAACGACCGTGTTGAGTTCGTAGCGTATACCCAGATTGATAGTCAGGCGTGGTTTGATGCGCCAGTCATCCTGCAAGAAAGCGGCATAACCTTGATTGGATAAGGTCCGTGCGGCATCCCCGAGGAATAATGCGCCCTGTTTTACGTCTCCCAGAAAAAAATTGTCCAAACTTTTGAAACGAATCTGCCCCTTGGCGTTGGCAGTTTCGTTTGTTGTGGACATATTGGAAATGATTTCGCCGCCAACCTTGAAGGCGTGTTTGCCCTTCAGGATTGAGACGTGGTCCAGGAATTCAATTACACCGTCCGGACCCACGATCTTGGGCCAGCCCACGCCAATCCCATTGGCAGGAAAGGCATAGAAGCCCTGAAATCTGATATCGGGAGCTCCGCCATAACTTATTCCACTCGGGCCCGCCGGATTTATTCCGGTCGGTATTTCGTATGTTTGCCCGTTAAAATCGTAGTTTGCTGCGTCCTGTGAAGCGTCCGTGCCGAAGAAGGTCTGATAGTAATGGGCGTAGCCAAACCGGACCTCGTTCACCACACTGGAATTCGGAGTAAATGCCCAGTCAGCCGAAATGGCTTGAGACCGCGCATGCTGCGCACTGATCCAATTACTGGATACCTCGCTGACGGGGGAGTCCACCGCAACGTTGTCGCCTTGGCTGATGAAATACATGCCCTCTAATTGATTTTTGTCGTTGAGGTGGTAGTTCACCTTAGCGAGCCCACCGCGGACCGTGTTGACGCTCGGTAGATCTGTTAAAACGCTCCCAGTGGTGTTCACTGGGAACAGCCCCTGGAACGGAAGGCCACTCTTGTCCTGCGTCAGCTTTGAGGCAATGGGGTTACAGGAAGCGTCAAGACCGGCCAAGGACAAGCTGAGGGGAGTGGGAGCGCCACCGCCGGCAATTACGTCCTGGCAGGCATTGATCAGACTCGCTTTGCAATTGACTGTCGTGAGAGTCGTGCAGCCATTCCCGGTGGCGCTTGGCACCGAGACCGTCTCGGGAGTTGTAATCGAGTTAGGATTTCCGATCGAGTAATGTTGAGTTTCAAAGTTCACAAAGTAAAACAGCTTGTCTTTCTTAATGGGCCCGCCCAATGTGGCGCCATACTGCTCGAGTTCCACAGGTTGTTTCGTAGGATTTGCGCCATTCGTCGGGTTGAAGTAGTTGCGAGCATCGAATGCCGTGTCACGCCCATAGGCATACGCTGACCCGTGTAAGGAGTTAGTTCCTGACTTGACGCCGACGCTTACGATGGCGCCGGGCTTCCAGCCGAACTCCGCACGAGGATTTTCCTCGGTTTTAAATTCATCGATGGCGTCCACTGGCATGATTGTGCCCGCGTCGCCAGCGGCCATGACGGCGTTAAAAACGCTCTGACCCATCCAGGGGTCGCTGGCCATGATGCCATTGACCAAGTAGCTGTTGTCGTGGGGACGCTGGCCATTGGCGCTCTGCGTAAAGCCGGAGCCGCCCGGGTAGATCGTCACGCCGGGGTTCAGTTGCAGCAAGTTTTCAAAGTTGCGGCCGTTCAAGGGGATATCTTCAATGATCGCGCTTTGCAGTGTGGCGCCCAGTTCGGCGTTGGTGGTCTCGACCATCGGAACCGATTCATTCACGGTGATGGTCTGCGACACTTCGCCGGGCTGCATCACGAGGTCGACTCGAACCTCTCCATTGACCTCCAGAAATACGCCCGAGCGCTCGAAAGCCTTGAACCCTTTGGCCTCGCCGCGGACCTTGTAATTGCCGGGCAGGAGGTTTGGAGCGCTGTACTCGCCCGATGGATCAGCGGTTAAGGTTCGCGGAACGTTTCTGTCGACGTCTGTGACGATTACGGTTGCGCCGGCGATGGCGCCTCCACTTTGGTCAGTGACGGTTCCGACAATCTTACCGGCCGTGCCTTGAGCAAACAGCGGAGCAGAATTCAGAAATGCCGCTCCAAAGACCAAAACTAAAACCGCCGCAACACCCTTCCACTTGGTAGACAGCACCCCATGCTTCATAAAGCGTACCCTCCTCGGTTCGTTTCGCAGTCCCGGCGAATGAAGGACCGTAGCCTTAATTGCGGCTAAGCCTTAGCCTGATCAAGCAGAATGACCAGGATTCGCCAGGATCTGCCACCCATACCAACATAAAGAAAACGCAAAGAAATCTTCGTGTTATCGAAAAAACGCAGTGCTGCAAAATTATTGCTACTCAGACGACTACCCCAATGTGCGCGATACTCTTTCATTCGAAATTAAAAGTCAAGCTAAGTTTTATAAATGGCGGTATTTCCGAGGTATGTAGGCGCGAATCCTACAGGGAAATTCAGGCAGCGAACCGGCGGGGCCAGGTTTACCTTTAGACGTTGCGCGGGGAAAAATGCGAGTTTCTTTGTGGGGGCATCCGCTTGCGGCAAGGAACCGGTCAGGTCCCTTGCCGCAACACGGAAAATGCTTACTTTTCGAAGTCTTCGAAGGCGCCGTTGTCGGTGCAGACCAGTTCCATGATGTCCCAGTCAGGCTTCAGTTGAAAATTCAACTGGGTTTTCCATGGCTTTACGAGCACTTTGGGGTCTTCGATGTTGATATCGATGGTCATATTGTCGCGATCGACGCGGTGAAAACGCTCGATGACGTGCAATTGATCGCTGTGCGGATGGCCGTCGCGGTCNNCGAATTGCCCATGTAGGTGGGAGTTATATCTTCGGGATGCGCGCGGCCGTCCATAAAAATCTGGCGCACGGTGTGGTCGTATTCGTAAATCATGAGAATTTCCTTGGGGGTCTGCACCATCTGAAAAGGAAATGGCTGGAGATAGATTCGCGGAGTGCCTGGAGGGAGGCACTGCTTCAGGACCGGGTCGTCGGTTTCCTTGAGCGAATGCGTCCGCGGGCCGTTGGAGGGTTTATTGGCCATGTACTTCTCGTTCCCCCAGGGAGTCATCTCGGGCGGCTCCGCAGTGTAGGTGCTGCCGGTATATTTTCTCTGCGCAGGGGTGGAGTGCATGTTCCAAACGCCCGACAGATCGTGCTCCGGAGCAGGTGCGGAGGCCGCCGCAGGCTTGGCCGATCCGGGCTGCTGGGCAGACTGAGCGGGAAGGGCTGAAGCGAGCGCTACGACCGCAGCTCCCGCGAAAATTAAACTGACAACACGATTCCGCATACGGAAACTCTCCCTTGGAGCATGGATTGTGATGCCCGAATCTTTACCGCACCGCTGCGACGCAGAATTTTTAATTCCCCATACCTGTCGGAAGATCGTCGCCGCTGGCGAGCGTCACTTTCTGAATCCAAATTTCGTGAGAGCCGCTTTTCGTCGGATAGCCGCCGATGGTGATTGCGTCGCCGGCCTTGATTGAGCTCTTTGTCCAACCAACCCGGGACAAACGATTGGGGCTGGTGAGTTCGCCCTGCCATTTCTGCATCGTTCCGGAATCGTCCTTGGCTTCCCAAAAAATTTCGACGTGCGGGTTGACGAAATCGAATCCGGTCACCGTACCCTTTACGCTGATTGTTTTGGTGGTATCGTAGTTCGCCGTGCCGTGGTGCGCAGAGGCCACGCCGGCAAAAGTCAAAAGCCCAATGCACAGGGCCAGAAAACTTGCTCGAGTATTTTTCACGTTGTCCCCTATCATTCGATTCGCGATTCTCCCGGCATTCTTGCCGGGGAACACCCATCGCGGTTCCGACACTATAGCTAAGACGAATTATAAGGCAAGAATGTTTCAAATAAAAATTTCCAACACCTGGAAGGTTCACGGGAACGGCAAAACTCTCACAGCAGGATGATATTGACACGTCCATGCTGCGGGCATATAAGGCTTGGGGGCGCGCCTATGTTCCGGATCGCGCCAACAATAAAAATCTCAGCGTTGAAACATGGGGAAGGGGATTCATGCGTAAAGTTCTGCTGACAGTGTTTGCAATTGGTGTGGGGTGCTTGATCGGATTTTCATTTGGCAGCAATCCTTGGACTGTTCACGGGCAGGGAAATTCGGGCAGCATCGCTGCGGTCCCGGGCGTGGTGGGAGGCCAGGACACTTTTGGTCCTTACGATGTCGCCAAGGATTGGCCGGCCAACATCAGCACGTTGCCGGGAAACGAACAGTGGACATGGGGAGCGGGGCAGGGAATTTACGCGGAAAATCCCAATCGCGTTTTCCTGCTGTTTCGCGGCGAGCTTCCGAATATCAAGCGGCCGAGTGCGAAATTAATTCCTGAATTTGGACCGAGCTTGATTTTTCCGATCGGCCGATTGCCGTGGCGCGACGCGACGGTTTCGGCTTTGCCCGGAGCGGGTGGAACGGGGCAGGATCCGGACGACGGACCAAAGCTCTGGATGGAAGGAAAGGGAGTCGTGGGAGTGGATGCCAAGTGGGAACACTGCCTGACCATCGTGGACTCGACAGGAAAAATCATCGAGACCTTTCCTCAGTACGATCACCTGTTCAAGCGGCCGCACTACGTTACGATCAATCCTTATGATCCTGAGAAACACATCTGGATCGTGGACGATCACATGCACGCCATCTACATTTTCACGCATGACATGAAGGAACTCGTGCAGACACTCGGCACGCCCACCGTGCATGGCGCGGATGGCACGCATTTTAACCGGCCAACGTTTCTTTCCTGGCTGCCGGACAGCACGCTGTTCGTGGCGGACGGATACAACGGCACGCGCGTCGCGAAGTTCGATAAGAGCGGAAAGTTCCTGATGGACTGGGGCATGAAGGGCACGCCTCCCAACGACACGCGTCCTTACTATATGAATAACGTGCACGGAGTTGCTCTCGATCCCGTGACCAAACACGTTTTCGTGAACGACCGCGGCAATCACCGCATACAAGTGTTCGACGAAAATGGAAAATATCTCTACGAATGGAGCATGGGCAAGGAACCCTCCGACATTCACCTGCTCTATATCGGGGCCGACCGAATGTTGTGGGCTTATGACCGCGGCACGTCCAAGATGCTGAAGTACGATCTCCAGGGACACTTTCTCTACTCATGGGGCACGTGGGGTGATTTCCCCGGCGGCTTCTGGGGAGTGCACGGATTCAGCGTCGATCAGGACGGGAATTTCTACACCGCCGAAGTGGACAACGGGCGCGCGCAGAAATTCACTCCGCGTCCGGGAGCGAATCCCGCGTACCTGATCAGCAAGCCTCTTTATTCGGCATGGAAATAGTCATACGTGGCGCAGGCTTCAGTCTTTGGGGTTAGTCCTCGCAAGGCCCAAAACCCGCAGGCTGAAGCCCGCGCTACCTGTTCGCAAATGGAAGCTTGAGGCCGCCTCGATGTCACGTTAAGCTCTTCATGACATCGAGGCGGTTTTATTTTGGATCGATCCTGGATTCGAGACGAGGATAATCATGGGCGAGCTTGAAAAAACGGAAGCCGCGAATTTGCGGGAAGAAACTGTTGCGGGAAATGGTTTGATTCATCGGCGCGCACTCCTGAGGACCGCGTTGTTCTCCGCTGGAATCGCGGCCGCGAGCGCGGGCACTGCGCGCGCGGACGATAGTGTCGGAGCAGACGCGCCGGAGTGGATGAAGACGCCGGGAAAACCTTTCTCCGCCTACGGCACGCCGTCTCACTGGCAAGAAAAAGTACAGCGCATCTTCACGATTGCGCCGGGCCGCGCAGGAACGGGAGTTTCGCGCACGCCGCTGCACTTGCTGGAAGGAACCATCACGCCGGCTGGGCTCCACTTCGAGCGTCATCATAACGGCGTTCCCGACATCGATCCGGGAAAACACGAATTGTACATTCACGGAATGGTGAAGCGTCCGCTGGCCTTTTCATTGGACGCGCTGATGCGTTATCCGATGGAAACGCAAATACGTTTCATCGAGTGCTCCGGCAACAGCGGAATTTTCAGCCAACCGCAGGCCGCGCAAGTGACCGCCGGAGAATTGAACGGGCTCCTCTCCTGCTCGGAATGGACCGGAGTAAAACTTTTCACGCTGCTTGCGGATGCCGGGATAACCAAAGACGCCAAGTGGGTGATCGCGGAAGGCGCTGACGCGGCCGCGATGAGCCGGAGCATCCCGCTTGAGAAATGCATGGATGACGCGATGATCGCGCTGTATCAAAACGGCGAAGCGATTCGCCCGGAGCAGGGTTTTCCGATGCGCCTGTTGCTGCCCGGCTTTGAAGGAAACATGAACGTGAAATGGCTGCGCCGTTTGAATGTGACCGATGCGCCCGTGGATGCACGGGATGAGACTTCGCACTATACGGAGTTGATGCCCGGCGGAAAAGCGCGCCAATTCATGTTTGCCCAGGGCGCAAAATCCGCAATCCTCAAGCCTTCGTTTGGAATGAGCATGAAAGGGCCCGGGCTGTACGAAATTTCCGGACTGGCGTGGTCGGGAGCTGGCCGAGTCTCGAAAGTGGAAGTTTCCGCGGATGGCGGCAAGAGTTGGGGTGCCGCGGCATTGACAGGGCCGGTATTGCCAAAGGCACTGACTCGTTTCCGCATGGCATGGAATTGGAAGGGACAGCCTTCCACGCTGATGAGCCGCGCCACAGATGAGACTGGCGTCACGCAACCCACGAGGGCCGCATGGATCGCGGAATATGCGCCGGGACAGGGCTACCATTTCAATGGCATTCAGAGCTGGGATATTGCGGCCGATGGGACGGTGAAGAATGTCTACGCTTAAATTTATTTTTCTGTTGCCAGTTGCAGCGCTGCTACTGTTCCCACGCGTGTGTGGCGCTCAAAGTCCCAATGTCGGACGCCCTCTTACTCCTGAGGAAATTAAAAAGATAGATATCACGGTCGCGCCGGATGGAAAGGGACTGCCTCCGGGCAGCGGATCCGTTTCCGCAGGCGCAGCGGTTTACGCCAAATCCTGCCAGTCGTGTCATGGAGCCCAGGGCGCGGGGAAGCCGCAGGATCAACTTACCGGAGGCCTTGGGACACTGGCATCCGCAAAGCCCGTTAAAACTCCGGCGAGTTATTGGCCGGTCGCGACCACGCTGTTCGATTATATTCGGCGGGCCATGCCGATCACGTCGCCGCAGTCTTTGAGCAACGACGAAGTCTACGCGGTGACTGCTTACATCCTGTCGATCGACGGAATTGTTCCTGCGGATGCGGTGCTCGATGCGAAATCCCTGCCTCGCGTCAAAATGCCGAACCGAGATGGTTTTATAAGCTGGTGGCCCAAGCCGCCGCGCTAAATTGTCGGCTAGTCATTCATGTGGCGCCGGCGTCCCGCCGGCGGTTTTGCTGATCCATAATGGATACGGAAAAAAACGCCGGCGGGATGCCGGCGCCACGAAGCTGTGTAAACCGCATTCGTCATAATAAAAGGCGACGTGAGTGTTTAAGCTTCAGGTGAAAATGGCGCGCTAGATTTTCCAGTCGGGCGTGGCGATGTATTCGCGAGTAATGTCGGCGACGGTCCGTGTGCCGCAATTGCCCATCACGAGTTTTAGTTCGCCCTGCATGATTTCAAGCACGCGATCGACCCCGGCTTGGCCAAAAGCTCCCAATCCCCACAGGAAAGGACGTCCGATCCCGACCGCTTTTGCGCCGAGCGCGAGGGCTTTGAACACATCCGTGCCGCGGCGAAAGCCGCCGTCGACGAACACCGGAATTTTGCCATCGACCGCGGCCACGACTTCCGGGAGCGCTTCGAGCGTCGCGCGCAAAGTATCCGTGGAGCGCCCGCCGTGGTTCGACACGAGCATGCCGTCGACGCCATGCTCGACGCACAAGCGAGCATCCTCGCGCGTGTCCATCCCCTTGATGAAAAGTTTTCCCTTCCAGGTTTTGCGGAGGCGATCAAGAAAAGCCCAGTCCATGGCAGGGTTCGTTGTTTTGATACCCGTCATGTCGATCCCGTCATACATGGGTCGTTCCTTGGTTGTCGGCCCCTCGGGAGTTTCGTGGCA
>PMOP01000157.1 GCA_003161495.1 Acidobacteriota bacterium
GTGATTGGGGCTATCAAGTTCTTGACTTGGGGACGCACAGCGCGGAAGCCGTGGACTATCCGGACTTCGCCGAAGCGGTCGGCAACGCCGTCGCGCGCGGCGAAGCGTGGCTCGGAATCGTGCTCGACAGCGCGGGCATCGGCAGCTCGATTGCCGCCAACAAGGTGCCGGGAGTGCGCGCGGCGCTATGCTATGATCGCGCCACGGCGCGCAACAGCCGCGAACACAACGACGCGAATGTGCTGACGCTGGGCGCGAAGCTGATCGCCCCGGAAGCCGCTCGCGAGATCGTCGCTTTGTGGCTCGCGACGCCCTTCGCGGGAGGACGGCACCAGCGCCGCGTCGACAAAATTAAAGGCATCGAAGAGCGTTCGGCGAAGCGCTAGAAGCAGCGGCAAAAATCCCCCGGTCTGAAGACCCGGGCTACAGCAATCGCGCAACGGACGTTGTCTTGCTGTAGCCCGCCTCTTCAGAGGCGGGGTTTTTTCCGAGGCCTGCACGAGATACTCATATTTTTAATTCTTTGCGGCGATTCAAACAGGGCTGAGCGAGTGGATCAGAGCGAATTCGACCAAATCGTCCGTGTCGTCACCGAAGAGGTAGTGCGCTACCTCGGCGCGCCCGCCACGGCGATGGCGCGCAGCGCCTCGGGCGACGACGAAATTTGCCCCGATTGCGACCTGAACTGCGCCGAGAAATGCGCGAGAAAAACTCGCGCGGTGATCGAAGCCGGCGCCGACCGCATTTCTTGTGGCCCATCCGTCATTGAATTGGAAGCCGGATTTGCGAGCCTGATCGATCACACGCTCCTGAAACCCGAAGCTTCGCGCGACGATATTCGCAAACTCTGCCAGGAAGCCGTGCGTTTTGGATTTGCGTCGGTGTGCATCAATCCCTGGAACGCGCCGCTGGCCGCGGAACTTGTACGCGGAACAAAAGTGAAAGTTTGCACGGTGATCGGATTTCCTCTCGGCGCGACGCTCACCCAGGTAAAAATTCACGAAGCCGAAGAAGCCATCAAGCTGGGCGCGCAGGAAGTGGACATGGTCCTCAACATCGGCGCGCTGAAATCCGGCCAGGATGACGTGGTGCAATCGGACATTCGCGGAGTCGTGGAAGCGGCACACCTCGGCGGCGCCATCTGCAAAGTAATTTTTGAAACTTCGCTGCTCACGACCGAGGAAAAGGTGCGCGCAGCGCTCGCAAGCAAAAGGGCGGGCGCGGATTTCGTCAAGACCTCGACCGGCTTCAGCACCGGAGGAGCGACAGCCGAAGATGTCGCCATCATGCGCGCCGTGGTGGGCTCCGAAATGGGCGTGAAAGCATCGGGCGGGGTGCGCACGTTTGACGATTTGAAAAAAATGGTCTGCGCGGGAGCAACGCGAATCGGCGCCAGCGCGAGCGTGAAAATTATGGAGCAAGCGGCAGGTTCGACGCCTCCTGACGCAATTACCTCGGGCTCACGCGCATCAAGTATCTATTGATTTTGCTGCCGAAATCTCATCTTTTTCGGTCTGGAAGTCAATCCATTCACCGGTTTTTTACAAGGGCATAATCTCTACCTGCTATACTAATTGACTCTTGGGGAGCCGCGCCGCTTCCTCGAAAGCCGGAGCGCGCTCACCATTCACAATATATTTATGGATCCTGTACAAACCCAATTGCCGCTGAACGTCCCCGCGGAAGTTCTCGCGACGCTCGTTGAAATTGGAGAGGAAATTAATTCCTCGCTCGACCTCGACGAAGTGTTGCGAAAAACCGCGGCGCTCGTAAAGCGCCTGATCGACTACGAAATTTTCAGCGTTCTGCTGGTAGATGAATCGATGCACCGTCTTTATCACCGCTTCACGATCGGTTATGGCGAAGAGGGCGGCAAAGATTGGGTGATCCCGATGGGACAGGGAATCACGGGCACAGCCGCAGCGACGGGCCGCGCAGTGCGCGTGCCGGATGCGCGCGAGGATCCCCGCTACATCAACATCATCGATTCGGTCCGCTCCGAGATGGTGATTCCACTCATGGTGAAGGGACAAGCGATCGGCGTGCTCGATATTCAGAGCACGCAAGTCGATTACTTTACGCGCGATCAGCAAAGTGTTTTGACATTGATGGCAAGCCGTCTGGCGATTGCCATCGAAAACGCGCGCCTTTTTGAGCGCGTTCGCAGCCAGGCGGACACGCTCCTCGTTCTCAACGAAGTGGGGCGCGAAGCGAATTCCATCCTTGCTGTGGAGGAACTGCTGCGGCGCGCCGCGGAACTCGTCAAGCGCGTCATCGATTATCAAATTCTGGGAATCCTGATGTATGACGAAGCGGCGAAAGTGTTTCGCCATCGCGTGGACGTGAAATACGGCCAGAGCGCGCAGGGAAAGTCGCGGGTTACTCCCCACGAAGGAATCGTTGGGGCGGCGATTGCCACGGAGCTCCCGGTTCGGGTTCCTGACGTGACGCTCGATCCGCGCTATATTATGGTCAATCCCGAAACCCGGTCCGAACTGGCGATTCCCATGCTTCATCAGGGCCGCGTCGTGGGCGTCCTCGATCTCGAAAGTCCTCAGGTCAATTATTTCACGGAAGAACACGTACAAACACTTACATTGTTGGCGGCGCACCTCGCTGTGTCGCTCGAAAACGCGCGCTTGTACGAAAAATTGGCCAAGGATGAAGCGCGCATGGAGCGCGAGCTCACGGCCGCGCAGCGGCTGCAGACCGCTCTCCTGCGCCCGGTGCCCGATACCGATTACGGCCTCGATATCACCGCGCGAATTCATTCGGCGCGCGAAGTGTGCGGCGATCTATACGATTTTCTTGCGTATGGAACACAGCAATTGGGCATCGCGTTGGGAGACGTAAGCGGCAAGGGAAGCGCCGCGGCTCTATACGGCGCGGTAGCCACCGGAATTCTGCGCAGCCTCTCTCCGCACAAGCTCCAGCCCGCCGAACTTCTCCGCCAGCTCAATCAGCTGGTGTGCGACCGCCGGGTGGAGGGCCGCTACATGACGATTTGTTTCGCCACCTGGCAAAAGGGGCGTCGCAAACTTCGTCTTGCCAATGCGGGGCAGACGCAGCCTTTGCTCTGGAAAGACGGTCACGTGGAACAAATCAAGCTCACCGGATTTCCAATCGGAATTTTTGATGATGCGACCTATGAGGAATGGAGCGTGCGCCTGAATTCGGGCGATATTCTCCTCTTCTTTTCCGATGGATTGACCGAAGCAGCCAACCGGGAAGGAAAATTCTTCGGGACCACCCGCATCAAAGATCTTTTGGCCGCCAACTCGCACATGAATTCAGGCGAGCTTGCCGACCGTTTGCTCGAAGAAGTGGAGAAATTCACGCAAGGAGGCGCCATTACGGACGACCGCACGCTGGTGGTGATGAAGGTGAAGTGAGCGCCGCATCGTCCCATGGGCGCGAGTCCCGCGCTGTCCGCGTTATCGACCCGGCAAGCTATACTCCCGGTTTTTCATATCGAGGATCCCAATTATATTGCGAAGGCGTTTCCGTAGCCGCGGCCGCCAAGCGATTTGGAACGCCCGCGTATCTGTACAGCCGCGCGAGCATCGAGCAAGCCTACCGCAGCATGGATTCCGCGCTAGGCAAGCTTCCTCATACGATCTGCTACGCGATAAAAGCCAATTCGAATCTGGGCATCCTGCGTGTCTTTGCCGCGCTTGGTAGCGGATTCGACATTGTTTCCGGCGGCGAACTTTATCGCCTGCGAAAGATCGGCGTGGCGGGAAACCGCATCGTGTTTTCCGGCGTGGGAAAATCCCGCGAGGAAATTCGGGAGGGGCTTCGCGCGCGAATTCTTCTTTTCAATGTGGAGTCGCCCGCGGAACTCGATCTGCTGGCCTCGGAAGCGTCGCGGCTTCGTGTGCGTGCCGCGGCCTCTATCCGCGTAAATCCGGATGTTAAAGCTGGCGGCCATCCGCACATTTCCACGGGACATCATAGCCACAAATTTGGAATCGATTGGGCGACCGCGCGAAACCTGTATCTTCAGCACCGCAATTCGCGCTGGATCGACTGGCAGGGAATCAGCGCGCACATCGGATCGCAGATTCTGACGCTGACTCCGCACCGGCAGGCTCTCGTGCGTTTGGCTGGATTTGTGCGCGAGCTTGCGCGCGCAGGCATTGCGCTGCGCTACCTCGATTGCGGCGGCGGTCTTGGCATTCGTTACACTTCGGAAGAGCCGCCGGAAAAAGCGGCCTGGGCCGCGGAACTGGCGCGCGTCGTTCGGCCTCTCGGCTGCCACTTGCTGATCGAGCCGGGGCGATCGCTCGTCGGTCCCGCCGGCATTCTGTTGATGCGTGTTTTGTACACCAAGGAAAATCGCGGCAAGAATTTTGTAATCGTGGACGCCGCGATGAACGATTTCATGCGGCCCGCTCTCTACGATGCGACGCATCCCATCACGCGAGCACTGCGCACGTCCGGCGCGCTCGCACGAGCCGACATCGTCGGCCCCGTTTGTGAATCGGGCGATTGCTTTCTTCAGGATTGGCCGCTCGGAAAAGTGGCTCCCGAGGATGTGCTCGTCCTGTGGGGAGCCGGCGCCTACGGGACCGTCCAAACCTCAAATTACAATTCGCGCCCACGCCCCGCGGAAATTCTAGTCGAGGGACCCCGCACGCGAACGATCCGCCGCCGCGAATCCCGCGCCGACCTGGTCCGCGGCGAGTAAAGAAAGATAAGGTTGGAACCACAGATGAACACAGATAAACACTGATAAAACCAAAAATATTTTCTTGGTAATCTGGATGGTGGGCCGCCTGCTTGTTGTTTTCCGCTTCTGATTCTAATTATTGATTTTATTTTTTGATTTTATCAGTGTTTATCTGTGTTTATCTGTGTTCATC
>PMOP01000058.1:0-1236 GCA_003161495.1 Acidobacteriota bacterium
ATGTTCATCACGCCCACGCCTCCCACGAGCAGACCGATCGAGCTGACCACGGCCGTCAGCATGGCGACGGATCCCGTGATCTGTTTGAACTGGTTGGCAACTTCCTCGGCGGAAGACATGCCGAAATTTTCCGGAGCGGAATAGGGAACGTGCCGCGTGCGGCGCAAAACCGCGCTGATTTCGTCCTTGGCCTCCGCCATTTTTCCGGGAGCGGCCACGGCGCCGATGAAATGTTCGTCGTCGGCGGGATGATGTTTGCGATAAGTGTGGTACGGCACAAGCACCTGCTTTTCGGCGGGGGGATTCTGCAGGAGCTGTCCCTTGCGATGCTCGAATACGCCGATGACGCGGTAGGGAAATCCTTCGACGTAAATTATTTTATCCACCGCGTCTCCGTTTGGAAAAAATGCCTTGCCGAGATCGTAGCCGATGACGGCAACGTCCGCGCGGTGTACATCTTCGGCTTCGGTGAAATAGCGGCCAATGTAGATTCTTGCGTTATAAACATCCGGATAGTAGATATCCGATCCTGAATAATTCAGGCCGCCGACTTCCTTGTCCTTGTAGCGCGCGGTGATGTTGGGCTCGCGATTCATGTCATACACGCGTTGAAGGATCGACACGGCCAGTTCCTGCACGTCCGGGCATTGCTCCCGGATCGCTTGCGCGTCCTCATAGCTCAGTGGCTTGCGATTGCGTTCCTCGGCGGTCATGCGTCCGGTATTGAGTCCGGGCGACACTTTAAATATCCAGATGGTATTTGCTCCGTAATCGTTCAGGTAGACAGTTACTTCGGAATAGAAGCCCACCAGGATGGAGGAAACCGTAATGAGTGCGGTAATTCCAATGACCACGCCCAGCACGGTGAGAAACGAACGCACCTTGTTCTCCCGCAGCGTATCGACTGCCATCTTCGCGTTTTCGCCGAGCGCTATTCGCATGGATTTCCGGCCTTGCTCAGGTTTCCTGCCGCAAGGCTTCGATCGGACTCAAGTTCGCGGCCTTATTGGCCGGGTATAGTCCAAAAAAAACGCCCACCGCTGTCGAGACAACCAGCGCAATGATCACCGCTGAAATCGGAACGTGCATTGGCACCGGCGTGTTGGCGGCAATAATCAGCGCAAACACGTAAGCCAACGCCACGCCGATCGCCCCGCCGATAGTGGACATTACGGCCGTCTCGGTAAGGAACTGCAGAAGAATGTCGGCGCGGCGCGCGCCCAGGGATTTGCGCAG
>PMOP01000058.1:1274-3772 GCA_003161495.1 Acidobacteriota bacterium
GCGAGCGCTCCCGTGATTCGCTTGAACAAATCCACGAGCGAGCCGCCGTCGAGGACACCGAAATTATCAAGGTCGTTTGGTTTGAGGTGGCGGCGCGCGCGCAGCAGCGTTTCCGATTCCTCCTGCGTGCGCGACATCCAGTCGGCGCCGCGCGTTTGCACATTGATCGCCAGGCTGGTCGTGCCTGTGGCATAGAATTTCATCCAAGTTTCGATGGGGATGTAGACGTAATTGTCCCGCGTTTGCCCCAGTACTGTGCCAATCGGTTTTCCGACTCCCACGATTTCATAGGGGCGACCGTCGACGTCTAGTTCCTTGCCGATGGGATCCACGCCGGGGAAAAGTTTTTCGGCGACGTCTGTTCCGATCAGCGCGACAAGCGAACGATGCTGATTGTCCGTGTCCGTGATGTAGCGTCCCGACGCGGGCCCGTCCGTCTTCATTTCGCCGATATTGGCGGTCACGCCGTAGACGGTTGTGTCTTCGACCGATTGGCCGTTGGCCTTGGTGCGGCCCAGCTGAAATGCCTGAGCGCCGACGCGCAGCGCCAGCTTCGAGTTGTCGCGCAGAAATAAATAGTCGTCCCAGGTGAGCGGCTTATTCCGTCGTGTGGCTTTCACGAGTTCATCCATGTCCGTGATGATTGGAAAGCGCAGAACGAGGAACACGTTTGATCCGAGATTGGCGATGCGATTCTGCACGTATAGGTTTACACCGGAGATCAGCGCCACGACCATGATCAGCGTCGAAACCGACAGCACAATCCCCAGCAGCATCAGAAACGAGCGCATCTTGTGCGCGCGCAGCGTTTCCAGTGCCACTCCAATCGGTTCGCGAAATTGATGCAGTCGAGTCTTCATGCGCTTCGCCACTTCTCCATTCTTTCACAGGCGCAACGCCGGAGGAAGTTACATCGGAGGGGGCTTCGACTATTCAAACGACCAGGTGCTCGGCGTAAGAATTGTCACTTACCGGAAACCGCAAGTGAGTTTATAATTTGAATTTGAACCACCTCACATTTCCGATCATTATCGAAGCTGATTTCGATGGCTACTATGTTCCTTGTCCTCGTCGACTATGAAATCATCAGCGATACGAAAGGTCAGCAAATCCTTTTTACCATCCGGAATCCTCGCTCTTTGTCTCTTGACCGCATGCGACGATCCCAATGAGACCGCAGTGCCGGACAATAAGGTGTTTTCGCGATCGGCGGAAGAGACACGAGTGACTTCTCCGAATGGATTATTGGATGCCGTGCTGGTGCGAGATCCATACGGACCGGCAGCAGGTGGGGGCGTCGATTGGAATGTGTACATTGTCCGAAGAGGAAATCCGATCCATATGAAAACCGTGCACGAATTCTTCAGGGCAGACCCGATGACGAGTGGTGATTTGGTCTGGAAAGGCGAGCACCTCCTTGAGATCCACTACGATCAGGCGCAAATTCTCGAATTCCGAAATTTGTGGGGCTTGCACGAGATAGAAGATGTTGGGAGCAAGGGAGAGAGAGACTTCGATGTCGAAATTCGGCTAGTGCCCTCCTCAAATTTTTCGGTGTTGACCCCGAACGGAAAATTCCGATAGGGATAAATCTACAATAAGCTTTCGATGGCCTTGGAAATATCGTCGTGATTCACCAGGCCCACGATGGTCCTGACTTTTTTCCCGTCACGTGTGAAGAGCATGCTGGTGGGGAGACCCAGGACGCCGCCGAATTTTTCCGCGATGGCGTCGCTGCCGAGCAGGATGGGATAGCTCATCGCTTCTTTTTGGCCGTTCACGTCGAATCGTTCTTTATCCAGGAAGGGTTGAATTGCTTTTTTGCCGTCTTCGTCCATGGAAACTCCGAGAATGGTGAAGCCGCGCGGGCTGTACTTCTGCTGGAATTCGATCATCCACGGGATTTCCACTTTGCAGGGTGCGCACCACGTTGCCCAGAAATTCACGAGGACCACTTCGCCCTTGTACTGTTGTAGCGTGACGTCCTTATCGTTGAGGTCTTTCAATGCGACGGTTGGCGCGTCGGTGGGTTTGGAGGGCGCGCTTGCGGATTGCGCGCCGCCCGCCGGGAATTTGTGGTCGGCCCAAACCATTACGGCGAGCAATGCGACCACACCCACGGCGATAAAAATTCCTTTTTTCATGGTGCGAACTCCCTAGAGCGAAAACTTGTTGAGAAAAACCAGTTTACCCGATAGCCAGGTAAGCCGGTTCAAGAAAATCAGGCCGCCGACGAACAGCAGCAGCACGCCGCTCAAAACTTCCACGGTATGCAGGTGGCGCCGGAATCGCTGGTAAAAGCGCAGAAACTGGTTGATGCCGATGGCAGTCAGCAGAAAGGGAACCGCGAGCCCCGCGGAATAAATCGCCAGCAGAAAAACGCCGCGAGAAATCGTTTGCGTATTTGCGGCCAGCACCAGGACGGCGGCAAGAATCGGTCCGATGCACGGCGTCCAGCCAAAAGCAAATGCGAAGCCGAGAAGAAAACCGCTGGTCAC
>PMOP01000058.1:3782-11060 GCA_003161495.1 Acidobacteriota bacterium
AGCAGGAAAATGAGCGCGACCGAAAGCAATTGCACGGAGCCGAAAAGGCCGCCCGGGCCCACCGTATCGGTTCCAGCGCGCCGCCAAAGAATCACGGCGCCAAACGCCAGCACGCCGCCGATCACCAGGCCGGCATTCACAGGCATCTTGATCAGCCATCCCACCAGGTGAAGCCCGAACAGAACGATCATGGCCCCGGCGACGGGGCCCATCAACGCCTTATGTTGCAGCAGAAATTGTCCCACAGCGCTAGCCGAGGCCCCGAAACTGATGAAGACCACAGAAAATCCCGAGACAAACGCGAGCGAGGAAGCGAAAAGGCCGTTGCGGGGCGGCTGCCCCGTGCGGAGCTGTTCCACGCCGATGCCCGAAAGCATCGAGACGTATCCGGGCACGAGCGGCAGTACGCATGGAGACAGGAACGAAATGATTCCCGCTACGAAGGCGTAAAGAATCGATACTTGCATCGGACGAAATTATCTCCGGCGAAGGATGGTGCTGTTCCTTTGATGCTTCTCTGGATCAGACGGCTGCAAGCCCGCAAACGATTCAACCCATCCCGTATTTTCACATAACTCGGTCCAGGCTCGGGAGATTTATTCGTGGCGCGGCGATTGGTCAGCGAAGAGACGATCTTAAGTAGCACAGGCACTCTTGCCTGTGCGATTTCGTAAATCGCCTGCGTCCAATTGCCGTTCGAGCGGCGACGGCCAAAACCGCACAGGCAAGAGTGCCTGTGCTACTTGAAGCTTCTCAAGACAGGATGGCGAGCGCGCCAATCGTTCGCGCGCTCGTAGGAAAGCGCGATGCGCAGGATCGTTGCTTCGTCAAAGGCGCGGCCAATCAATTGCAACCCAACGGGCAGGCCGTCGCGCGTAAATCCGCAGGGGATCGAAATCGCGGGGAGTCCCGTGAAATTGGCGGGGCGGCAATGTCCGACAATCGCGGGACGCGCGCCGACTTGTTCTCCATCGATCTGCACTGAATCCGCGCCGATGGGAGGAGCGGGGACAGGAACCGTGGGCGCAACAATGGCGTCGACATTTTGGAAGGCCGCGTCAAATTCGGCGAGCAAGCGCTTTCGCACGTCAAACCCCGCAAGATAGCTCACGGCCGAAATCTTTGCGCCGGCATCGATTCGCTGCCGCACTTCCTCGCCATAATCGGCGGCGCGAGCAGGGAAATATCCAGCCGCTTCGTGGACGTGTAGAGCTTCGGCGAGAGAAATGTCGGTAGCCGCATCGAGCGATACTTTCAAATGCGGAAGAGAAACTTCGCGCACCACCGCGCCGCGCTTTTCCATATCGCGCACGGCGGCTTCGGTTGCGCGGCGCACTTCCGGGTCAACTTTTTCCCAGAAATATTCTCGCGGGCGGCCCAGGCGGAATTTGCCGAGCGGCTTGCGCAAAGCGCCCCGGAAATCTCCCACCGGCTTCGGTGAAGAAGTCGGGTCCAGCGCATCGCGGCCAGCGATCAGACCGAGCAGGATGGCGGCATCGGTGACGCTGCGTGCGAGCGGGCCGACGTGGTCGAACGACGGCGAGAGCGGCATGGTGCCGAAAACACTGACGCGACCAAAGGTCGGCTTCAGCCCGACGGTACCGCAAAAAGCGGAAGGCACGCGGATCGAGCCGCCCGTATCGGTGCCGACGGAAGCCATGCAAAGACCCGCGGCAATCGCGACGGCGGAGCCCGCGCTTGATCCGCCGGAAATTCTGGCGAGCGCCCACGGATTATGCGCGGGGCCGTAGTGCGCGTTGCCGCCGGTAATCCCGTAAGCAAATTCATTCAAGTTTGTTTTGCCAAGCATCACGGCGCCGGCTCGGGTAAGTTTTCGCGCGACGGTGGAATCCTCGGAAGGGACGAAATCGCTCAGGATTTTCGATCCCGCGGTGGAGCGGATGCCGCGCGTCCAAATATTGTCCTTAATCGTGATCGGTATGCCGAGGAGCGGAAAATTTTCAAGCCGCGAACCGCGGCGGCGCAGGAACTGCTTCTCCGCCCGGCGCGCCGCGGCGAGCGCATGCTCGGCGGTGACCGTGATGAACGCGTTGAGAGAAGGATTTTGCCTGTCGATGCGGCGCAGAAACATCTCCGTCAACTCGACCGGGGAAACCTTGCGTTTTGCCAGCAGCGCGGCCAGTTCCTCGATCGAGGCGAATGCCAGCGATTCTTCTTCGTTCTTCATGATTAAAAAACTTTCTCCTCACGGCGCAGATTTCCGAACGTTCCGATGTTGGCAATGTTCAGCGAAAAGCGATATTGATTTTCCGTGCGGATCTCGCCGAGCGAAAGGCGGCGGTATTCGATCGAAATTCCGCAGCACGATCCGTTATAGCTGACTTCGACAAATTGGTTCTGCCAAACGCCCTGCTTGACGTCATAGCCAATGCCGGCCTGCGTGTTCCAGCCGCGGCGGTTGGCCGCGCCATATCCCACCTGGGCGCGAATCTGATTCGCGGGCGGTTGCAGGTCAGCCATGGATGGCGCGTAGGTGGCTGTATTGTCGACCGAAAACTGCGCGACGGTGAAGTTGAAATTTTCAGTCGGCCGAATTTTCAGGAGCGCCTCCGATGTCGTGATTCTGCCTCGCACGGTATCGTAATCCAAACGAATCTCGGCATCGTACCTGCCGCCGGGCGAAAGGATCAGGTCGCTGTTAATCGGAGAAAAATGGCGCGGTTCATCCGCAAAAGCGAACGGCGTGATCGAGTCCAGCGCCTGAAAAACATTGCGAGTTCCGGGAGTAAGCGCGCCGCCAAACGTGGAATCGAAGTAATAGGCTTGCGTAATTTTCCAGGTCACCAGATCTTTCGCCTGCACGTCTCCTGCGCGATGAAAAAGGCGTTGCGTGATGGAGTACACGAAATCATTGGTGTCGGTGAGCGTTTCATCCTCGTCGAAAAGTATGAAGCGGCCGAAGGGTCCCACATCCCCCACGTAGTTGTATTGAATTTCGGGGTTGATTGTGTGCTTCCATTTTCCGCTCGTGGTCTGCCACACTTTCTCGAACGTTGGCGGACGGAGATCGATGTTCAACTCGCCGGTTGTCCGGCTCATCGGACTATTCACCACGGCGCCCGCAACCAGTTGCGAGCTGTAAGAAGTCGCGCGGACCGTGAAGCTGGTCGTGACTCCGAGCCACGGTCCCCAGTGCAGCGGCACGACCGCGCGTGGGGCTATTTCGGAGCGCTCCACTAATGTCGGAGTCACGATTCCAGGCACGACGGTTTCCACTCCCGTCGTGGAATTTGTAACCAGATTTTCATCGTCCCGGTGCACCGCTCCCACGAACGCGTCCCCGCCAAAATAAATCGGGAGATTCTTCCACGGCGACTGGTCCACCGAGCTGAACCGGGCCTCCGGAGCGGTGCGCACATCCTCGACGACTTGCGGCTGTGCGTTCACGAAGTTTTTATAACTGGTCCCGGCGAAATCGACGCTGAACCCTCGAAAATTATTCGTAAGAAATGCGGCGTTGCGCACCTCGGAATTCACGGCTTCGCCAAAAGTCGGCGCAAACACCAATTGAAACGTAAGGGAACTGAGCTGATTCAGATCTGCGACCGCCCGCCAGCCATCCCGGAGCTGCGCGGCAAGTTTGAATTGCATGGTATGCCCGCCCTGGTTCTCCAGTGTTGTTTCCGGACTGCCCGCTGCATTAAGTACCGGGTTGCCCTGAGCGTTCAACAGCGGAACCGGCAATCCGCGGTCGATCACGCCGAAATATTTTCCCGAAATCGAAACGTTTTCCCAGGGCTTGGCGCGAAGTTCCGCATTTTGCTGCCAGCCGCGGAGGCTCAGATAGGCCCCGCCCACGCTGATATCGGACCAATCCCTGGGCGCCCAGTAATAACCCTCGCCGAGGACGACTCCTTTGACCGAAGTGTCTGCGAATTCCGGAATCAATAATCCGGATTTTCGCAGGTTGCGCCCCGCGGGTAATGACGCATAGGGGAAATACAGCAGCGGGAGACGGAATATTCGGAAGTCGGCGTTGACCATGGCGACCGTGCGATCCACCTCGAGCGTCGCGTGCGATGTGGAAAATGTCCAGAATGGTTTGTCGGGCTCGCACACCGTAAGCCATGCATGCTCGATCGAATAGGTGCGCGCATCGAGCCGGCGTACTTCCTCCGCTTCGATGGTCAGCGGGTTCGGCGACACCAGGACATTTGCGTTCGGCTTATGTTCCACAGTGACCTCGCCGCGCACATGTTCAAACTGGCCGGCCCCGCTTTGCACATTGAAATCGGCCGAATCCGCCGTGAGGTGCTGCGTGTCCACATCGAACAGCACGTGGCCGCTGGCCGTAACTTTGTATGTTTTCGTGTTGTACTGCACGTGATCGGCGCGCAATCGAAAATTTTTATACTGGATTTCCACTTTGCCGTCGGCAAAGTAAATGTCCCCTTCCTTGCGTTGCTGTTCAGCCTCCAGGCGAACGCTGGTCAGGCCCGAAGAGGGTGGCGCAACGATATCCTGTGCGGCGGCCCCGTGAATGAAAAGTATGCAGGCCGCCAGAGTAAGCAGGGCGCGCCCTTGATATGCGCCACCGAATTTTTGAATGAGTCCCATGAATTGGCGTCGCAAATGATTCCGCCGGGCTCTCCCTTGAAATCTCAGGGCCAAAAATCTGGTCCGCGCCCGTGACCGGAAATTGGAAGAACCTGTAAGCGCTTTGAAGAAAATAGCTCGTTAGCCTAGCATTCCCTCCCAAGGCTTACAATCACTCCAGCAGTCTGCGCAGCCCGATCACATCACTCCGAGTATTTTCGCAAACGGTATAGATTGCAAATGGCGCGCGCGGGCTGCCTGGGTTATCCAATTCGCGACAACTCCATGCAAATCTTTTCGCGGCACCGCGCAACTGATAGAATAGCAGCGACTCCCGACTTCCGTTCGGCGAGACATCCGCAGCGCAAAACGGAACGGTGATAAAAACTTGCCAGTATTGCGGCGCCATTAACGGCGACCAGCACGACGTTTGCTGTTTCTGCGACGTCCCTTTGGGCGTTGTGGGACAGGCGTCCATTTCGAGTCGAGTTGCGACTCCAACGGAAGGCAACCTGGCTGTCCAGCCGGAATGGCGGCGCGAGGTTTCCAGCCGTCTTCAGGATTATCGTGCCCGGCGACGTGGCGGCCCAGCCCCTGATTTACAGGCGGCTTTACCCTTCGATTCCGATTCTTCACTCTCAGACGAATATTCCGGCGCGGGAACGCAAGTTGCCACTCCGGCGCCTTCCGAACAGATTCATACCCCGCGCAAGCATCGCAGCGAACGATATGAAATATCGATTCCCAATCGGGAGACGCGTACACCCGCTAGTCATGCCCATCGGCCGGATTCTGCGCCATCCGGCGCAGGTTTGGCGCATGCGCCCCAATACCCCGTGGCCTCACTACCGGAACGCCGCAGGGCAGCCATAGTGGATGTGGGGTTGCTGCTGTTCAGTTATGGTGGCATGCTCGCGCTCTTTACCGTGCTGGGTGGGCACATTGGCTTTGACAAGATTGACTTGGCGGTGGTGGCAGCCACATTTGGGCTTTTCTACGCTCAATATTTCGCCCTATTCACTATTTTTGGCGGCTCGACGCCGGGCATGATGCTTCGTGGCCTTCGGGTGGTCACCTTTGAAGGTGGCATTCCAGCTTCGCGCCAGATGGCTTGGAGAAGTTTTGGATATTTGATCTCCGCAGGGACGTGCTTTCTGGGTTTTGTCTGGGCGCTCTGGGATGACGATCAACTTTGCTGGCAGGACCGCATCTCCCGGACCTATCTCACGCCGATGGAGCAGATTACGCCTGACTGAGCCCGCACTTGTCCTGGCCAGCGAAACCGCCGAGCCCCGATAAGAACCCGCCCTAGAATCGCCGCGCGTCAACTGCTCCTGTCGTGCTATCATCGTTAGGAATTTATCTTCAGAAATGAGGCCAATAACAATCATGAGCCGCCTCGCTAGAATTTCCATCGTCACGCTCTCCGTCGTCGTATTTTTATACGTTGGCCTGGGGTACGTCCTGGGCAAGACCACGGACGACAAGTCGTACCGCTCTTTGAGCGTGTTCGGCGAAGTGTTGCAGCACATCCAGGAAGACTATGTGGATGAGCCCAACATGGCTGTCGTAACCTCCGGCGCCATGCACGGACTACTCGAATCGCTCGACCCGCTGTCCGGCTACCTTAGCCCGCGCGAGTATGCAGACTATCGCGACCGCACGAAGAATGCCGTGCACGGCGAGATCGGCATGACGGTTTCCAAGCGGTACGGCTACATCGTGATTGTCTCCGTTGTTCCGGACGGTCCGGCTGGAAAGGCCGCCATGCGCAGCGGCGAAATTCTGGAATCGATCGCCGGATTCAGCACACGTGATATGTCTGTCGGGCAAGCCAACGCGCTTTTGCAGGGCGCTCCAAACACACCCGTGAAAGTGGCCGTGATCCGTCGCGGAAAAACCGAGCCTCAGGAAGTCAGCATTAATCGCGCGGTGATTGGGCCGGAACATATTGTGGCGGACCGCGTGGGAGACGATGTGGCGTACATTCGCCTGCCCGCTCTCGAACCTTTGGATGTGTCGGAACTGCACGACAAGCTGGCGCAGTTTGACAAGCAGGGCGTCCACAAACTTCTTCTCGACCTGCGCGATTGCACGCGCGGCGACGCTGCCGAGGCCGTATCCGCCGCCCAGCTTTTCCTGACTTCCGGGAAGATTGCCTCGCTCGAAGGGCAAACGGTGGCGCGCAAGGAATTCGATGCCGAGCCTGATAAATCCGTATGGTCCTCGTCCGTGGATGTCTTGATCTCGCCAAGCACTTCTGGCGCGGCGGAAGTGCTCGCCGGAGCGATCAAGGGAAATAAGCGCGGCGACCTGGTTGGCGAGCGCACCTTTGGCTCCGCCTCCGAACAAAAAATGATTCCGCTCGATGACGGCGGAGCGCTGATCCTCACCGTTGCGTTTTATTCCACTCCTGACGGTAAATCCATAGTGGAAGATGGAGTAGCTCCCACGGTTGAAGTGCATCCGAAGGCCATCGATCCAGCCGCCGCGCCCTCTGAAATGGAAGATGAGGCCCCGCTCGGTCCTGGCCAGTTGCCCAAAACGGACGACCCGGTTTACAACAAAGGCCTCGAACTGCTCAAAGGTGGCGAAGTCCAAAAGGCTGCCTGAAGTGTGAATCGCCGACCGGACACGCTCGGCCAACTTTCCGCTCGAATTTTTTCTCCACATTCCATTGCTTTTTTAATCCTCGCTGCATCGCTATTTTTCGCCGCGGGC
>PMOP01000311.1 GCA_003161495.1 Acidobacteriota bacterium
AAACAGTGCAGGCACGTTGATAATCTGATGTGCTCCAGATTTTCATCTTGCTCTGATCTGGGATAGCGTTGTTCGATCGCCGCAGATTCTACAAGAGCTCTCGTTGTACCTGATAAGTTAATATAGCGTATAGCAATTTAAGTCATTTAACTTGACTGTAATATTGGTTTAGCGTTTACTGGCCACAGACTTCCACAGTGTGCTGAGAGGGATGCCCCCAGTTGTGGTGATTGAGTGCACGCCCCCGGAGAGAAAGACGCAAGGTCGGCACGAGGATGCTCACCGAATCAGAACGGATACTTTGGCATACCGCAAGGCCAAACGGGAACTGTTAGGTGGGCGAATCCTGCTCGCTTTTTGTTTTAGGAGGATATTTTATGGACGATACAGGTCAAGGGCAAGACCCCGCGGAATTCTCGACGAACCCCACGGGAAATGGCTCGAAACAGGCGTCCCCCGAGGAGGAACAGATATCTGCGGCAGGGCCAAACACAGTTGAGCCAAGCGCGCAACTGTCCGTCCGCAAAAAAACCGGCCCGCGGACCCAGGAGGGCAAAAATAATAGTAAGCACAACGCGCTCCGTCACGGCATCTTTTCCGAGGTCACTGTCCTTCCAGGTGAGTCGAGCGACGAATATGAGTCACTCTTAATTGGACTTTCGGAAGCGCTGAAACCAGAGGAACGACTCGAGAAGCTCCTCGTCGAGAAGCTGGCAATGCTTTCGTGGCGCTATCGGCGACTGTTAGAAGCAGAGGGTGCGGAAATCCGGCAGGGCACCGAGTTTCTGGAATGGGACCAAAGGACGCGGTACAGCCGTGAGGCGGAAATGGCCAAGCGACGTATCCCGGGAGAAGTCAAATCATCCGTCGAGATATCTTGCCTTATCCCGGAGATACAAAATCCCGAGATTCTTGAGTACTGTTTGAAATTGCTACTCGATCTCCAAAATGGAATTAAGTCTCGCGGCTTCAGTAAAGATATTGATTCTTCGATCCTTGCGATAATCTACGGCCCCAAGATGAATCTGCACGAGACTCTCCCTCGTCGTTATTCGGTGTGGTGCAATATCTCCACGACGCCGGAGGAGGAGCGCCAGCGCAATGGGTATTCGACACCGGAAGAATGCAAAAACAGAGTGTTGTCTGAAATTGAGGTTGAGATTCGACGCCTCCGAGATTATCGACAAGAACAGGCTGAAAAGGAGTATGAACGCACGAAGTTAGAAATCCTGCGGAGGAAAGTTCCTGAGTCTGGGAATCTCGATCGATTGCTTCGATACGAAACCACCTTGGAAAGAGCCTTCGACCGCACGCTGAGTCAGCTCGAGCGCGCACAGCGCATACGCAAAGGGCAACCATTGCCGCCCCAGGTGGACGTCAAGATTTCCTGATTCCGAGGGCAGTAAATTGGCTAATCTGTTTCCGCGCTGGCACGCCACCTTCTTATATCGAGGCATGTTTCAATCGAGTTAAAAATCCGTCTATCTGGTCGAAAGTGATTCGCTTGCAACGGTAAGCCATCATAAGTCCATTCCCAACTTCATAGAACCACAGCTTTGGGAGCAGAGCGCGTTTTTCGGAGAGACTTGTGAGGACGGATAGGCTGTATTCTCGATTCGCTTCGTCGTCAAGAAACCACTGGAGCGTAAAAGAAGCGTCCAGCACAAAATCACTCACAGACGGGGGCCCTCGTGAATTAACTCTTTCACGGAAACCCCTTCGAGGCGCACCCGTTTCTTCTCGACAAATGCGAGCATTTCACGCACGGCCTATCAGCAGCGCCGCCGCTAAGCGTTCCGCAGGGACGCTGGAGCGCATCCGCGCCCCCTGCTGTTCCATGAGTTCGGGAATGGTCAAGTTGTCGCCCGCCTGAAGTGTACAGAGGAGAAATACAGAATGGCCACTTGCAACCCATTGAGTAGCAATGACTTGTGGGTGGCCAATTTCCGATTGTCCACTGTATACTTCATGCGGGAGGACACCAAATGTTGAAAAAGGAATTCATTCGCGATGGCAACCGCAGAATCATCGGCTCGGTCACGACCGAGTACAGCGACACTTCCGCCGTTGTCCGTGACCAAGGGAACCGGATTGCGGGGCGCACTAGCGACCGTTTTCACACGACCCGCGACAGTAGCGGAAAGCTTGTCTCGATTAACTCTACTGATCCCGGTCTACTGATCCGCAAGAAGTAGCTGTCCGGTCTCGTTCGTGACGAATTGAAGCAGGGCGAGGGGTGTAAGCCCTCGCCTAGCTGTCTACCGCCAGCCCAAGGAGAAAAGCAAAATGTGCAATATCGGCAAACCTCTTGAAATCCTCGACGTCGAGCAACTCAGCCTTCCGGCATCCCTGCGCCGGGAACAGGAACAGCCGGAAGAGCAGCCTGTGACCAGCGAGGTCCCGGTCACGGCGGAGACGACCGTTGAGACTGTCACCGTCGAGTAGCGCTAACTTGGCGCGGCGCTCCAGTCACGGCGGCGCTTTGCCACACGCCAAGTACGGCGTGGACTTAGCGAAGGTGCCCGACACCTACATCGAACCATTCACGGCTTACCGTGCATGGAACTGGTCAGCCGAGGGGATCACTTCCCTGAACGGGGTGCTGTGGACTCCGAGGCAAGCCTTCGAAGCTAACTGCCACTATGCTGCTGACCTGTGCTCGATGCGGGCAGCGGCAATTGGGTCGGTAGCAGCGGAATTCTGGGAGTCGAAGTCCCACCAAGTCCCCGAGCCCGGCTGCACGTGCGGGATGTACGCCGGGATAAACATGCAGCACATGATCGACATCGGGTACATCCAGCGCGGAATTCACGGCGAGGTATCCATTTGGGGAAGGCTATACCGCCACGCGCTCGGCTGGCGCGCTCAGTACGCGTATCCGAAATTCTTCGTCGTCCCGGCGAACATGGTTCCCTTCCGTTTTGACGAAGCGCAGGAACGCCTCAAGGCGTTGGTCGAGTTCGACGTTGACATCTACCTCCAGCCGGAACGCGAGGTGCGTGTCGGACAGGAAAAAATCCCGCTCTGGATAAAGGACTACGGCTACAGCCAACAGGGCATTTCATTTCTGATCGAGAAGCGGCAGAAGTGGTACTCCGGCGAGAAGGTAGTCCACACCCTTGCTGTCGGCGACCGCGTCGCGGTATTCGGCGGCGCAAACGGCGGCGGCATCGGCGTGGTTAGGGAAATCAACGGCGACGAGATGTACTACACGATGTTCAGCCTGAATGTGGTATTTCGCAAGAAGGTCAAGGACGTCGAGTGGAACGAACGGAACTGGCGGTGGGAGACGACAGGACTGGGCATGATGCGCAAGCTCGCGCTGGGAGGCGACCGATGCCGTTCGTGATCATTCTACTCGTTCTGGTCTACAGGCTCGCCTACCGCGCCGGACGGAGGAGCGTGCTGCGATGATGAAATGGCTCAAGCAAATGCTACTGCTGAACGCGGCGCTGTTGCCGCCGATGCTTGTCTTTCCGGCGCTGTGCCTGCTCCCGCTCTTCGCCGCGCACCCAGACCCCGGCTGGGCGCAAGCGTGCTTTTGGTTCGGGCCGCTGAGCGCGGCGTTTTGGACTTTGGTCTATTCCCAATGGTCATCCGCGAGGGCGTGGCAGCGGATGGGTCGGCTCCACGAGTGGCGCAAAGACCACGGCGGTCTACTTGTCACCGTCACGAAGGCGACCGCGTGGATGTTCTTAGGGCTGTTCGGATCATTCCTCTGCGAGGTCGCGCTCCCGATCGCTTTCCAGCGCGAGCCGCATGCGATGTTCGAAAGCACAGCCCGGCTCCCTGTGGTTCGCTCTGTTCCCGCTCGCGTGCTATTTCCCGCTCTTCGCGGCACGGGCTTGGAGGAAACGACATGTATAGGCGTACGGTCTACAAGGTCGTCGACATCGACTCCCGCAGGCGCATAGCCCTCCAGTGCGTCGATCTACTTCTGTGGGACGCGACGCCCAGGCAAAGGAAGAGGATCGCCGACCGGATACTTGCCATGTGCGACGGCATGCATTCGAAGAGGGAGCGCAAACCCGTCAGGATGACGCCGGAACTGCTGGACGATCTCCTTCGCATCCACGCAAGCTGCGTCCACGACCAAGAGGGCAAGTGCGGGTTGCTTCTGTCCGTCAGTTCGCTTTGCTGGGAAATCAATCAGGCGTGCGATCTATCCGACGACACGGACAAGGGATTCAAGCGTCGCGACCCGACGTGCGCGGCGAGACCGCTGAGGACTCCCTTCGTCGAGGACGGAATTAGGCAGGTCGAAAGCATGTTCGAAAAGGACACGGATGGCAAAGACCGAGGATAACCTGTTCGACACGATCATCCGCCTGTGGTTCGAAGCGCGGGAGAGACCCATTGCCATCTCTATTTTCCGCCAGCAGACCTGGCAGGAACTCTTTTTCCTTAAACCGAGATTTTTTTAAGTTGTCACCGCAAGAACCGGAGCGCGATAGCGTTCGTTCTTGCACAAGACCGTCCAAGCCATGCGAACCAGTTTGTTGGCCAAGGCCACGATGACCACATTCTGATGCGTGCGCCCCAGTAATTGCGCTAACCAATGACTCAAACCGGGCGATTGCTTGTGTCGCTGTTGCAGTACGCTGCGTGCACCTTGAATGAACAGAGTTCGTAAGTACTTATTGCCTCTTTTACTGATGCCCAGCAATTTCTGTTTACCCCCGGTGGAATACTCTCCCGGAACGATCCCCATCCAGGCCGCTAGATATCGCCCTTTTTGAAATGCGCTAGCGTTGCCCACCGCAGCGATCAGGGCCGTCGCGGTAACCGGGCCGATTCCGGGAATCTCCGTGAGTCGTTGGCAGTCCTCATTCTCTTTCGCCGTTTTCTGAATGACCTTGTCCATCGCAACGGTTGACATGGCGACCACAATGGCGAGATTATGGCGAGAATATGATAGGATTATGGCGAGATTAGGACCGAGAAGATGGGTAGAAGATATATCCACGAACTTCGTGACTGGCCCGGCTTTTCCTGGGATTCAAAGGTCCTTGCTCCTTTGCTCTCCGAAGTCCGGCTACGTCAGGGATTGTTGGTTGGGAAGATGCGCGGCTATGGCCTGGCTTCCCGATGGACCGCGACATTAAAAGTTCTTACAGAAGAGGCAGTCAAGTCGAGCGCAATCGAAGGCGTGGTGCTTGATCGAGAGAACGTTCGTTCTTCCCTGGCTCGTAGGCTGGGGCTGGAGGTTGGCGGGCTCACAGCGTACAAGGATCGAAATGTCGATGGCGTCGTTGAAATGATGGTGGACGCGACGCAGAAATTCAGCAAGCCGCTAACAAAAGAACGATTGTTTGGCTGGCACGCATATCTTTTTCCCGGCGTTCGCACATCCCGCGATAAATTTCGAGTTGGCGCATGGCGTGATGACAGCAAGGGTCCGATGCAAGTTGTGTCCGGGCCAATCGGTCGCCACAAAGTTCATTACGAAGCACCTAAGGCTGATCGCGTCGAGAACGAAATGGGAAAGTTCCTTGAGGGGTTTGACGGCAATGAACAAGGGGATCCGCTCTTAAAGGCCGCGATTGCGCATTTGTGGTTTGTTACAATCCATCCTTTTGAGGACGGCAATGGGAGAATTGGAAGAGCTATCGCTGAAATGTGTTTAGCCAGATCGGACAGCAGTCCTCAGCGTTTCTACAGCATGTCGTCGCAGATTCTCGAAGAACG
>PMOP01000351.1 GCA_003161495.1 Acidobacteriota bacterium
GGTGAAATAAAAATGTGCTGTAGTGAATTCCCGAGAAAGATCCGATCAACATGTTTTGCGGGTTGCCCGTGATGGTGGCGACGCTGCCAATGTTGGAAGCTGTGGCAACAGCGAGCAAATAGGGCGTGGGCTTCACACCCATGCGGCGCGCCACTTTCAGCGTGAAAGGAACCATCATCAGGCAGATGATGTCGTTCACGAAAAATGCGGAGAACGTGCCACTCAAAAAAACGATCGCGGGCAATAAATGTGGCGGCCGGATTCGTGAGGCGATCCATTCCGTCACCCAGTCGAAAAACCCGTCCAGGTGCAGGTAAGCGACCAGCAACATCATCGAAAACAGCAGGACGATCGTGCCGAAATCGATGAAATGCAGCGCGTCCGCGGGGCGCACCGCGCGAAATGCCACCATCAGCACGGCGCCGATGATGGCCGCGCCCGGACGGTCGATTTTCATTCCCGGAAATTTCCCGAGCGCGAAAACCACATAGCTGCAGAGAAAAATTGCGTAGGCGGCGAAGCGCGTTACTTCGCTCAGGGTTGCGGGCGAGAGCGGCAAGAGCTGATGATAACCCGCGACTCAGCCACCGGCAACTGTGCACGGAACTTGGCGCACGGATCTGCGCCCACGGAACATATTCGCAGCTTTTCTGCGAGTTGCTATGGCTCCCTGTCCGCTCGGCTGTTACAATATCGCCCAGTGAGCGATTGGCGACAAATACAGGCCCGCATCCGTAAGGCGCGTACCAGCGCGGATCCCCCCGGACAGCTATCCGCACTGTATGAACGCACGCACGACGCCATGGTGGCGTTCGAGCTGGCGCAACTTTATGAGAAAGCGGCCGCGGCTCCGGAAGCGATTCGCTGGTTCACCACAGCTGCCGAGCGTTTCCGCCGCCCGCAATGGAAACAGAAAGCGGAAGAAGGATTAGTTCGCCTGGGCGCGCCGATTCCGGTAGCGCCTGCCGCAGTCACAGGCGTAACCCTCAGCGAGACCACTGCCGAGCCAGTGAGCCGATTGGAGCCAATCATTGCGGAATTTTCCGAAGAGCAGACCAACGAAGCCGGGGAAGAGATGAGCGACGGCGAACAGGAATCCGTTTTTGAACAGCCGTCCACTGCAGCATCAACGGTATCAGGCGCGGCACAGACATCCGACACCGGCCCGGACCGTCGGCGCAGACGTCGCGGACGTCGCGGCGGCCGTGGCCGCCACAAGGGTGTGCGCACGGCAACTCCTACACCAGCAGCACCGCCGGCTCCCCCCGCTCCGCCATCCATGTTTGACCGTGTCGCGGAGCCGCGCACATTTTCTTCCGCTCGTTCCGCGGCGCCAGTGGAGATTGCGGAATCTCGAGTGCGCGAACCGGAACCCGTGCGCAGTTATGAGCCGGCCGCGGCCGCATCCATAACATCTTCGCGCGTCCGCTCGGGCGATCCCGCGCTTTCCTCGCGTATGACGCAACTCGAGTCTCAGCTTCGCCGCCTTTTGGCCTGCGCGGTCCATTCGCTCGAGCAGGCTGACGAAGCGCCCGCCGGTCCCGGTGTTTTCCTAATCACGGACACGGATCTCACCACCTACTATTACGCCGAAGCGTGCCAAACGCTACGCGTAGGAATCGGAAACATGCTGCGCAGCGGCCGCGGAAGCCGTGAAGGCTCGAACCTGAAGGAAAAACTCGCCGAACACCTCGGCATCAACGAAGCGCGCGTCGGAAAATATCTGAAAGATCATTGCTGCGTCCGCTGGCTGCAGCTCGACGAAGGCGCGCCGCTTCTGGCTCACTTTTCCGTCGCCGTCCTTCGGCCCATCTCCAACGAATAACGCCCTGCTCTTTTCATATATTTATTAAGGATCGCTTCTATTCGCGTGGCGTCAGCCGTGGACAAGTGCGGTTCAGCGCGTCTAAACTTGGCCTGCGATTATTTCGCCTGTTATTTAATAAACAAAAGCAGCGAGACGCCCGCGGGGGATCCTTTTCTGGTGGCGCTGGCGTCCTGCCGGCGGTTTTAGGGTCCGCTGCAAAATGTAAGAACGCCGGCAAGATGCCGGCGCCACCAGAAAAGAGACCCCGATCCTCAAAAAGCTGTCGGACACACTCGAAGGAATGTAGCGGAGGCGAGAAACAGTGCGAACGCAAATCGGCATTGTCGGCGCAGGTCCGGCGGGATTGGTGCTCGCCCACTTGCTTCACCTGCAGGGAATCGAATCCATCGTGGTCGAATCGCGAAGCAGGAAATATATCGAAGAGCGTGTTCGCGCGGGCCTGCTCGAACAGGGCACGGTCGATTTGCTCATTGCAACAGGCGTCGGCGAACGCCTCAAGCGCGAATGCCTTACGCACCACGGCATTGAGCTGCGATTCAACCGGCGCGGCCACCGTATCGACTTTAACGATCTGACCGGCGGCAAGACGGTTACGATTTACGCGCAACAAGAAGTGATCAAGGATTTGGTTGGGGCGCGGCTCGAGGCGGGACTTCCGATTATTTTTGAAGCGGAAGACGTCAGCGTGCATGATTTTGATTCCGGAAAGAATCCGTCCATCCGTTTTCGTGCGGCGGGCCAGTCGGAAGAAATTCACTGCGACTACATCGCCGGCTGCGACGGCTTTCACGGAATCTGCCGTCCCAGCATCCCCGCGGGAGTGCTCACCGAATTTGACCGCGAGTATCCATTTGGCTGGCTGGGCATACTGGCGCAAGCGCCGCCGTCCTCGGACGAATTGGTTTACACCTACAGCGAGCGGGGCTTCGCCTTATTGACCATGCGCACTCGCCAGATCAGTCGCCTCTATCTGCAGGTTCCGTTTGATGAAGACATTAACGCCTGGCCTGACGAGCGCATCTGGAACGAATTGCGAATGCGAACCGCGGCGGACGGCAACTGGAAACTCAACGAAGGCAACATCTTTCAAAAAAACATCGCAAGCATGAGGAGTTACGTGGTCGAGCCCATGCAGTACGGCAAAATGTTTCTTGCCGGCGACGCCGCGCACATCGTGCCGCCAACCGGCGCGAAAGGGCTGAACCTTGCGGTTGCGGATGTCCGCATCATGTCGAAAGCTTTCGCCGAATTTTACGCCATAGGAAAAACTCAGCTCCTCGAAAGCTATTCCGCAACCTGCCTGCGCCGCGTCTGGAAAGCGCAGCGCTTCTCCTGGTGGATGACGTCCATGCTGCACCGTTTCGACACCGACAACGTCTTCGATCAGCGCCGCCAGATCGCTGAACTCGATTACGTCACCAGCTCGCGCGCCGCCATGACCACGCTAGCCGAAAATTACGTAGGATTGCCATGGGACTAAGTAGGACGGGCTTCAGCCTGTCGCTTTTGCTTTTGGTCCTCAAAGAACAGAAGGGCTAAAATCAGACAGGCTGAAGCCCGTCCTACCTAACTGAGCGGACGCCCGCCATCGACGGGAATTATTGCGCCCGTAGTGAAGGTGAAGTGTTTGATCGCAGCGATCACTGCGGAGGCGACTTCCTCGGAAGCGGCGAGCCGTTTGAGCGGGGTGCGCTCTACTTGCTCTTTGAGCCACTGCGGATCCATCGACCGGATGAAATCATTATTGACCACGCCAGGGGCGATGGACACGACGCGAATTTTCGGCGCGAGCGCGCGGCCGAGCGACTTGGTCATGTTGTCCACCGCCGCTTTCGACGCGCAATAAATCACGTTGCTGCCCATCGCGGTCAGCGCGGCGATCGAGGAAATGTTGATAATCACGGCTCCGCCCGGCTGCTTGCTTTTTTCGAGCAAAGGCCGCAGCGCGCGTACAGTGGCGAAGGGGCCGCGCACGTTCGTCGAAAGAATATTTTCGATCAAGCCGTCATCGAGCGCGTCCAAATCGCCGTGCGGCACAAATCGCGTTACGCCCGCGCAATTCACGAGCACATCGCAGACCCCGTAGCGCCGGGAAATTTCCGCGGCCATCGCGGCCAGTCCCGCGCTATCCGTTACAGGAGCCGCAAATGCCGCGTGGTCTCCACCCGGCAAACTTGCGGCCAGCGCTTTCGCTTTTTCAGCGGAGCGGTTGTAGCCAACCACCACGCGCATGCCCTCGCGCGCGAGCGCTCCGCAAATGACTGCGCCAATGCTTCCCGCGCCACCTGTTACTACGGCTACGCCTCGCTCTGTCTGGTTATGTTCCGCGTGAATGTGCTCATCGTGGCCGTGTCCAGGGCGATTCGTTTTGGAAGAGTCATTTTGGTTCGTTTTGATTTGCTTAGAGGAAACTTTTTTGCGCGGCGTGGCCATCGATTAGGCCATCACTTTCGCGCCGTAACGCCGCACGCGCAGGTCCGCCTGCTCTTTGTGCGCGGCAAAACCTTCGAGCGCGCAGAGTCGCGAGCAATATTCGCCCACGAGCGCGGCGGCCTCATCGGTTAGCACGCGCTGGTACGTGCAGGTCTTGATGAATTTGCCGACCCACAGGCCGCCCGTGTACCGCGCAGCCTTCATCGTCGGCAGCGTGTGATTCGTGCCGATCACCTTGTCGCCGAAGGCCACGTTGGTACGAGGTCCGAGGAAGAGCGCGCCGAAATTCGTCATGCGCTTCAAGAAATAATCCGGATCGCGTGTAAGCACTTGCACATGTTCTGAGGCAATTCGATCGGCCTCCTGCACCATTTCGTCCAGCGTGTCGCACACGATAATTTCGCCGCAATTCTGCCACGCTTGCCGCGCGATCTCCGCGGTTGGCAGCCAGGAAAAAAGTTTTTCAATCGCCGCCGGAACTTCCGCGGCGAGCTTCGCGGAATTGGTAAGTAAAATGGCGGGACTGCTCGGCCCGTGCTCCGCCTGTCCGATCAAATCCACAGCGGCCATTTCCGCATCGCAACTATCGTCAGCAATAATGAGGGTCTCGGTAGGTCCGGCGAGCAGATCAATCCCGACGCGCCCGAAAAGCTGACGCTTTGCTTCCGCGACGAAGGCGTTGCCCGGCCCGACCAGCATGTCCACAGGCGCGATCGATTCCGTGCCAAGAGCCATGGCCGCGATGGCCTGCACGCCGCCGAACGCATAAATTTCGTCCGCTCCGCCAAAGTGCATGGCTGCAACGGTAGCCGCGTGTGGCTTGCCGCCGGTAGGAGGCGCGCTGGCGATGATGCGCTTCACTCCCGCGGCCTTGGCCGTCACTACGCTCATATGCGCGGACGCAACCATCGGATATCGGCCGCCGGGAACGTAACACCCCACGCTATTCACCGGAATATTTTTGTGGCCCAGCACGACGCCGGGAATCGTTTCCACTTCCACGTCCAGCAGCGCGGCCCGCTGCTTCAGCGCAAAGTTGCGGATCTGCTCCTGCGCGAATCGAATGTCATCGATGACTTGTTGCGGCAACGCGCGAATGCATTCGGCAATTTCGCTGTCGGATAGGCGGAAAGATGCAGGCGACCACTTGTCGAATTTTTCCGAGTATTCGCGGACGGCCGTTTCGCCGCGTGCGCCAATATCGGCGAGGATCGCTTCCACGGTCTTGCGGACCTGTGCGCTGTTCTCGGCTTTCGTTTCGGCGGATTGGCCGATCTTAATGTGGCGAATCATGGAGTGCTCCCAAATTTAATCCGTCCAGTATACGACGATCCTTGCTGGATGCACGACCAGGTGCGATAGCCCGCCGTAATGCACGCAAGAAAATCAGGATGGCAAGCGAGCTACCGTGATTTTGCGCGGCTCTCCGGCTTCGCGGCTGGAGTTTTTCCGCTCCAGCCGCTGTGGGGTCGATGTCCCCTGGCTTAGCCAAGGTGAATTGTTTGGATTGTGCCGCCTACGCCGAGGAATTGACTGGCGCTCTTAGGCGGATGCCAATGATCACATTGGCACGGCGATGGCTTTTGCAACTAAGTCGCCGGGGCCTTGGCTGGCGGGCGGTGCGATCAAGCCTGCATCGAACGCCGCAGCCTTGGTATCGAAAGCAGGCACTGGGTATAGAAATACGGGGGTCAGGCCTTGTCCCACGTAACCCAGGCGTTCCGCTGCAGCCTGTGACAGATCGAGGATCCTGTGAAGGCGCAGATTCGGCCCTCGATCGGTGACTGTCACTACGACAGACTCTCCATTTTCCACGTTCACCACTCGGATCTTCGTCCCGAGCGGGAAATACCAACTCGCGGCCGTTAGTTTTCTGCGGTCAAATCGCTGGCCGTTCGCCATTTTCCGCCCTTGATGCTTGCCTCCATACCAGGAAGCTGTGCCTATGTATCTAGTTTTAAACTTGTTAGCCTTGCTTTGCACCTTTGTCCCATGAGATACCGCGAACATTGGGTTGATCCAGAGCAGGCTCGCTACGATTGCTAATCCTAGAATGCGTAGCTTGGTCTGCATGTGTTTGTCTCCTTTTACCCCGTGGTCTCGAGAGTTCTGTCAGGCTATGCTTGGCTTTCCGCCTCCTTTCTTCCTCTGGGCGCCATCGACAATTTCTTGCGATAGCGGATGAATCAGGCCCAGGAAACGGGCCGCGCCCAGGCCCCTAATCCGATGAAGCCGCTGAATCTGAACGGCTTAACTCGCTCTCATTCAAAAGCAAGTCCACGCCTTCCGAGTCGCAGCATTCACAACGGCCCTGCCTGTTCAATCCCACTTTTTGGTCGCATTCCATACACCACCAATACTTCATGTAAGCTAGCCTCCTGAATCGTATTCAATTGGGTGTATGAGAACAGTCTGGGCTTAGGTGAACTTTTTGGCGATAGGAGAATAGACCCAATTTTTGGGGTACCCGGGTACTGGGGTAGTTTCTACCCATCAGGCTGGAGGTCCAATGCAAGCTTACCCTTGCCTTTTTCCTAGGTTATTTAGCATAAGTCTTTTATTTATAATAAACTGCAATATCAAAGCCAACCAAAAGGAACGAGCTCAGAGGCCGGTGAGGGAATAATCGTTCAATGCAGCCTGCCGTACTAGTGCTCCTACCAAAGAGGACCGGAAGGGGGATCGAAAACCAACCCTCTTTGCCTACCTCTGCTCATATGAGCTGGCTAGTGTGGAATGAAATGCTCCTCTAGCAGGCTGCGGAAAAAGTCTCTCTTCTGCGGAATTAAGACCAATTCNNTGTGGAATGAAATGCTCCTCTAGAAGTCTTCGCCGGGGGACTCAGTTCTGCTCGGATCATTAAATCGAATGTGCGAAATACTACTAGGACCTCTGCAATTTTCTTGAGACCTTTTCCGCATTCTCTGTCATCTAAATAACCAGAGTTAGGATGATCCGGGGGAGTGTGAAATTGCAGCGAGTTCGAGTTCGGGAAAATCACATAAGCGGGGATTTCGGGCGGTCCCGTTCGCTGCGCCAGATCGCCGTTCGGCCCCCAATTTATCCCTTTTGGTACAACCC
>PMOP01000353.1 GCA_003161495.1 Acidobacteriota bacterium
GTTTGAAAATCCAGAAATTCTAGTCGAATTTAACGGCCGCGATCAGGATTTGCTTCTGGAACGCCACGCGGAACTTCTCCTGGCGCTGGAACACATTTCCTTGCGCTGGCTTTGGCTCGATCCTCAATTCTACGGACGCATTCGATTTGACGCCGCGGGCTATCGCGGAATCCGCATCGAAGAATTAAAACTTTCCGCTCGCGTTGCGGCGGGTCGCGTCCGCGANNCGCCTTTTCGCTTCAATGCGATGTCTTCGCGCGAACGGCGCATCCTGCATCTCGTCTTGAAAGAAGAGTCCGGCGTCCGCAGCGAAAGCGAAGGCGCGGGCGAAGAGCGGCAGGTTGTCGTTTACCCCGCCAATTAAAAAACAACGGAACATCCAGGCAGGATTGATACTCAGGTTCTCTGAAACCGTGGGAAATGATATGCCCTGCTGCATCGAAGACTACGTCAAAGGTGAATCCAGCCGCTCTTGGCCGAATCTTGGAGCTTCCCCCTTCTGACGATTGTGGATCAGTCGCCGCGTCGGGGACATTTTCCCTGAAAAATCGCACATCGGAAATCTCGACCACGGTTTGCTGCCCTTCTCTTTGCCTTACCCGCCAGACCGGGTAGCGAGCGAACCACAGAAAAATCTGCACATCGTGCAGCTTCCTTGCTTGCTCGATCAAGTCGCGCGATTGCGCGTCGCCGTACAATTGCGTGGTCTCCGCCGCGCCGCTCGGTTCATGAAAAGTGGTCCGCCACACACCCTCCGGAGTGCTGACCAACCCTACCCAATGCGTGAACGTCGGAGGCAGGGGTAGTGCCGCGAGGCTTTCCACTTGCAGATGCTGCGCAGCCGCAAAACGTTCCACGTCCGCCAGAGCCTTGTGATGCGTTACAGCCGCCAAGCCAATATATGCGCACAATACCGCCAGACCCACACGGCACCAACCGGCACGCGTCCACCTAAAACACGTGCCCTGCACAGCTGGAACAAAAATCAGGACCGCAAAGATCGCGCTCACAAAAGCTACCACCACAATCGGGAACCCGTATCCCGCGGAGTTCGCGAATAAATAAGTTCCGAGCGCTCCGGCCGTGAGCGCAATCCAGACAGCAATGGCACGTCGCCAGAATTGCCCGGGCCTCCGATAGCACCACGCGGCAAGCTGCGGCACGAGGGCGATCCCTGTCAGCGTCAAATCGACAATGAAAATCCAATCCCAGGCCGGACGCGAATATCGCAGCGGGCTCCAAACCATGGTTCCAAAATTGGTGACCAGATCGAGAAAAATGTGCGTTGCGATTCCCACGGCATAAATTGCGAAGAGCGTCAGGAACGGCGGTGTTTGCCATTTTAATGCGCGGGCAACGTGTATTGACACAATAGTTAATAGGAGCGCCCAAATTGGCAGGATCACGGCGGAGTGAGTGATGTTGCGGTGCCACTCCATGATCGCGAGTGGATTGCGCGCCAGCGGCCCCGCAAATATATCAATATCCGGGAACATGGATCCGAGACAGCATGCCACGATTGCGGCGCGCGCCGTGGGAGAGCTGATCGCTCGAGCCGCCCCGCCATCGCCGCCTCCCGCGGGAATATCGCGCCCGGCGAAGAGCGCCTTTCCGGTCAGTGCGCCCACAATTCCGTGCGTGATTGTATCCATGTGGCTGGTTTTTCTTTGCGAATTCTTGAACTGATTTTAGACGCGCGCTGCGCCCGGGGGTTTCGCTATTGACCCACTCGAATCGGAATCGTCAGCGGCTTCGTGGACTCCGACGCACCGAGCATGTGGCATTGCCCGTCGAATATTCCGCCCGGCTGGATCATAAGACACGGGGAATGAATTTCGCCAGTGACGACGCCCTTAGCCTGAATTTCGACCCGGCCCTTGGCAAAAATGACGCCGTCGAATTTCCCGGAAATCACGACGTGGTTTCCCTCGATCTGACCTTCCACTCGCGCCCCTTCGCCCAGGATCAGGCTGTGGGTCGAAATCACGTTTCCCTTTAGCTCTGAATCGATGCGAAACACCCCGGATGCTTCCAGGGTTCCCTCAAACCGCGCGCCTTTGTCGAGGAAGCCCGTAAATTCATGTTCCTGCTTGTCTTTGCCGCGTTCTTTCGATCGCCATTGCATGGCATCATCCCCCAGACGGAAAAGCTTGCTTTGCGGGAACTCAATTTTACCCGAGCGCCGGGATCCTGAATTTTAAAATCATGGTTCAGTGCCGAAGTAAGCACTTGAACCCGGGAACAGGCGACGGAGCAGAACTTAAGTACTACAAATGTAATATTAATTCATCAGGCGCTCGTACAGCCCATTCAATTGTTCCTCATCGTAAAACTCCAGGATCAATTGGCCGGCATGCCCCTTTGTTGGCATATGTAACAGCACCCGCGTGCCGATGTGCTTCTGCAATTCGTCCACTGCGGCCTGTCGATTTGGATCGGTAATTTCCGCCTGCGGTCCCTGGCCACGGCCACGAGATCGCCGCGTCGACATCCGTTCGAGCTGCCTGACGGTCAGCTTGCCGCGCGAGGCCTTGAGCGCCAAGTCGCTTCGCAACTTCCGGTCTTCGATCGCTAGCAGGGCGCGACCGTGGCCGGCCGTGATTTTGCCTTCTTCGATCCATTCGAGCAGCGGTTCTTCGAGCGAGAGCAAGCGGACAGAATTTGCGACGGTGGCTCGGTCCTTCCCTGTTCTGGAAGCGACTTCATCCTGCGTGAGGTGAAATTGTTCCATCAGGCGGTCAAATGCGCGCGCTTGCTCGATGGGATTCAGGTCTTCGCGCTGAATATTTTCCACCAGCGTGAGCTCGAGCGCTTGCTCGTCGCTTACCTCTCGCAGGACGACCGGCACGCGCAGAAGTTGCGCGCGTTGCGAAGCGCGCCACCTGCGTTCTCCGGCAATGAGCTGAAACCTTGACCCGATCTTTCGCACGACCAGCGGCTGGATGATTCCGCTCGACCGAATGGATTGCGCCAGCTCTTCGAGTCCAGTTTCCGCAAACCGCGTCCGAGGCTGAAACGGACTCGGATCGATCAGGTCGATGTCGATCTGCAGTGGTCCCCCGCCAACACTTGGCGCTGGGGCGACTGCCGCCGCGGCTCCTAGGTTTGAATTCTGCTGGATAACTTGCGGAGCTATCTGTGGGTCACGAATCAGTGCCCCCAGCCCCCTTCCCAATGCGTTTCTGGCCATTTGAGATGACCTCCTTTGCTAGGTTGACGTAGGCTTCCGCGCCTCTACTATGAATGTCGTAGAAGTGGATTGGTTTTCCATGGCTAGGCGCCTCAGCCAGGCGAACATTCCGTGGGATGACAGATTCAAAGACTTGGGCGCCAAAAAAGCTTCGAAGGTCCGAGGCGACTTGTTTGGACAACGTCGTGCGCTCGTCATACATCGTAAGCACGATGCCCTCGATGGCAAGATTTGGGTTCAAAGTCCTTCGGATCCTCATTAGCGTGTCCAAAAGCTCGGAAACACCTTCGAGCGCCAAATACTCGCATTGGATTGGAACCAGGACCGAATCCGCGGCCGTGAGGGCATTGAGGGTCAGAAGGCCGAGCGCAGGCGGACAATCCATAATGATATAAGTATAGGTGTCCTTTATCTGCTGAAGCATCTTCTGAAGTTGATACTCGCGACTTTCTGCCGCAACCAGTTCGACCTCCGCACCAACAAGATTCTTATCTGCAGGAATGAGGTCCAAACCATCGATTTGCGTTTTTAATATGATTTTGTCAAGAGGCTCGCCGAGGATTAATGCGTTGTAAAGCGTGCGCCTGACCGGATCCTTGGGAAATCCGATTCCCCCGGTGGTATTGCCCTGGGGATCGCAATCAATCAAAAGTGTTCGTTGTTCAGAAAGAGCGAGTGAAGCCGCCAGATTAATGGCGGTTGTCGTTTTGCCGACTCCGCCCTTTTGGTTCGCAATTGCGATGATGCGGCCCAATTAAGATCCCCCAGGCCGCGAAATCTATCATACTAAATACAAAATATGCAAATTGTTTCACGTGGAACAATGTTTTTTAGATAAATTGGGCTCAATTTTCTGCCACTGGTCGGTGAAATTAAATTTTTCTCGCAAGAAGAGCTATGATTTTGTAGGAAAGCAGAGAGCGTATCCCACGGGATCAATCCAAAAGGCCAATGTTTCGATTTTCCATGCGATGTTATCAGAGACGGCAGGCCCATACCATTGACTCGAGAACGAGCAAATGAGAACATCCTCAAACTGCTATTTCGATGCTTTGCAGCCTCAACTCCAGCCTTATAATCGGAATCAACTTCGCCGGCGAGGGATCCGGAAGGAAATGTTCCACGTGGAACAAACCAACTCCTCAACTACTGTTGCGAGATTGATGCCTCTATAGGTCGGCCAACGAGTATAAAACGTCGCTGGGAATCGGGTATCTTGGCAGCTGGTTGCCAATTCCATCCTGGAGTTGAGGCAATTCTAGTCGAATCTTCCGCCCCGAGCCACAGCATTAGGTGTCCACGTCTGGCGAGACCGTTCGTTGACCAACGAAGCAGTCGCTTGAATTCACCTACTGCCCGAGAAGTAATGATATTCGCTTGAATGGTTTCCGGGCGTATTTGTTCAAATCTCTCGGCCCGAACCTCCACATCGATTAAACTCAAATTTCTTACAACTTCGGATAAAAACGCGCATTTCTTTTTATTAGACTCAATTAAAATAACCTGAATCCCAGGGCTAATAATTTTGAGGGCGAGGCCCGGAAAGCCGGCGCCTGTACCAATGTCGACCAGTCGACAGTTTTCCACAGGTAGCATTTTCGACCCGTACATGGATTCGCCAAAGTGGCGACCCACAATTTCGACTGGATCTGTGACCGAAGTCAGGCCTACAGATCGATTCCATCTGAGTAAAAGGTCAATATATTCGCGAATCTTGGCAATCTGGCCCTCATTTGGAGAGATAGCATAGATAGATAACGCCTCGCAGATCTGGCGGTCGCTGATAGTGATGGGCGAGGGATTATGCAATTTTGTTAGACCTTCCGAAGAAGTTTGGCGGCACTGAGCCCAACGACCAAGTCTATCCCAATATGGGCCGCGATCGCGGGTATTAAACTCCCAGTCCATACGCGAATCAGTGCGAAGACAATTCCTACTACAAATGTAGTTATAACTCCCCGCCTGCCCTGATACACATGCGACAACGAGAACCAGACTGACGATAGGATGGCCGCACCTGTATTTGGCGGCCCGAAATTTACGATCACCCTTAGAAATGCCATGAACACAAATCCCCGGTACAAAATCTCTTCCGATATTCCGGCCGTGCAGGCCAGCGCCGCATAGAGTAAGGTTTCCGTCCCTGTTCGGGGCATGATTTTTTCTGTGATCTCAAAAACTCGTCCCCTCTTATCCGGTGGTATTCCTGCAATTCTGCGCAA
>PMOP01000432.1 GCA_003161495.1 Acidobacteriota bacterium
GTCCCGAACGAGGATGTGGTCGCCGCGATCCGCCGCGCGCTAACCGAATCGCACGAAGTGCATCCTGACGCCGTCGTGCTCATCGAGCCACGCACGATTCCCCGAACTTCCAGCGGAAAAATCCAGCGTTACGCCTGCCGCGAGGCGTTTCTATCCGGAACGCTCGAAGTGGTGCATGAATGGCGGGATCGCGAAAGCCGCCCCGACGGCAAGCAAAACGGCGCGAGCCATCCACGCAGCGGACTCGTTTGGGATTACCTGAGCACGCAATCCTTCTCGCATCGCCTGGCAGGCAAGGCCAACGGAAACACGAACGGGAATGGCAGTCACGAACCTCGCCCGAAAAGTCGCGCGGAAATCGGCGGCGCCGATCCTATCGCGATCGTCGGCATCGGTTGCAGGTTCCCGGGAGCGGCAGGCTTCGAGGAATTCTGGACATTGCTGCGAAATGGCGTGGACGCCATCTCGGAAATTCCGCGTGATCGGTGGGATATTGACGCGCTGTACGACCCTCTCCCTGGAACCACGGGAAAGATGAGCACGCGCTGGGGCGGATTCCTTNNTTCGGCATCTCGCCGCGCGAAGCCGCGGCCATGGATCCGCAGCAGCGCCTGCTGCTCGAAGTGGCCTGGGAAGCCCTCGAAAATGCGGGGCAGCCGCCGGACAAGCTGGCGGGCAGCAGGACGGGCGTGTTTGTCGGAATCGGCGGATTCGATTACTCCAATGTAATTATTAATTACGAAGATCACTTAAAGGTAATGAACGCCTATCTGGGCACGGGCAACGCGCACAGCATCGCGGCAAATCGCATCTCCTATCTGCTGGACCTCCGCGGGCCAAGCATGGCCATCGATACGGCCTGTTCGTCCTCCCTCGTCGCGATTCATATGGCCTGCGAAAGTTTGCGCAACGGCCAGTCGGATCTCGCCATTGCCGGCGCCGTCAATCTCATCCTCTCTCCCGAAGTCACCATCGCTTTTTCGCACGCCCGCATGATGGCAGCGGACGGCCGCTGCAAAACGTTCGATGCCAAGGCCGACGGATACGTTCGCTCCGAAGGCGCCGGCGCGGTCGTGCTCAAACGCCTTTCCGACGCACTGCGCGACCGCGATCATATTCTCGCTCTCGTTCGAGGCTCGGCCGTGAACCAGGACGGCCGCACCGCCGGCATCGCCGCGCCTAACGCTTCGGCGCAGCAAGCCGTGATTCGCGAGGCGCTGTCGCAAGCCGGAGTCGCCCCGCGTGAACTTACGTACATCGAAGCGCATGGCACCGGCACATCCATCGGCGACCCGATTGAAGTCGAGGCCATTAAGGGCGCGCTGGGAGAGGCCGTGCCCGGAGAACCTCAGTGCCTGCTCGGTTCCGTGAAGGCCAACATCGGTCACCTGGAAAATGCAGCGGGAATGGCCGGCCTGGCCAAGGTGCTCGGATGCCTTCAGCATGATGAAATTCCGGGCCAGTTGCATTTCTCGAGGCTCAATCCTCGAATCTCCATGATTGGCACTCGGATCGTTATTCCGAGCAAGGTGCAACCATGGCCGCGCGCGGAACGCCGCCTCGCGGGCATAAGCAGTTTTGGATTCGGCGGCACGAATGCCCACATGATTATTGAGGAAGCGCCCGCAAGGTCCCGTCCGGAAGGACTGCCGGTTCGCCCGTGTCACATCTTGACGCTTTCCGCGCGAACGGAGACTGCGATCAAGAACATGGCGAGCCGCCTCGAGAAGCATCTTACGGAACATCCCGAAGACGACATCGCGGATGTGTGCTTCAGCGCCAACGCCGGAAGATCGCACTTCGCGCGCCGCGTCGCCGTGGTTGCTGAAAATAAAGAGCAAATGCGCGAAGCCCTCGCCGCTTTTTCGGCGGGCGAGTCCGCCCGAAATCCGAAGGCGGAACTTCGTGCCGGACACTCCACGAGAAAAGATGGACCGCGTGTCACTTTTCTTTTCGGCGGCTCCGAAGATTCCATTGCCTGCGCCGCGTTCCAGCTTTACGGCATGCAGCCCGTATTCCGCTCCGCGATGGATCGCTGCTCGCAGTTCCTGGGTTTGGAAACGGATGAGTCCATATTCGCAGCGCTTCGCGCGGGACAAAGCAATGTGGAACACCGCGATCCGGCGCTGTTTGCATTGCAGTTCGCATTGGCCGAGCTATGGCGATCCTGGGGGATCGAACCGGATGCCGTGTTTGGCACTGGCGTCGGCGAATATGCGGCCGCGGTTATTGCCGGGATCATGAGTTGCGAGGACGCGCTGAAGCTCGTTGCCGAACGCGCCCGCCTTCTTCAACTTGCTCTTCACAACGGCGATCGGATTCGACCGCTCGATGAGTTCGAAGCAGCGGCGCGGACGGTGAAGTTCCAATTGCCCACCGTGCCGTTCGTTTCCGGCTTCACTGGACAGATTTTGGCGGAAGGAGAAATTCCTGACGCCGGCTATTGGCGCCGTCACGTGCAGCAGGGCATGCAACTTGAAAAAGGCGTCGCGGCACTCGCGGCAAAAGGTTACGACCATTTCCTCGAAGTGGGGCCTCCGAGCAGCTTTTTCGAAGCGGCCTTTCGCGGCGATCCTGAAGGGAAAGCCACCTGGCTCCCTTCTCTCGAAAGCGATCGCGAAGCTTGGAAAAGCATGCTCACAAGTCTGGCTACGTTGTATGTCCGCGGGGCCAGCGTCGATTGGAAAGCTTTTGACGAACCTTATCAGCCGTTGAAAATTCCCCTGCCGACGTATCCCTTCGAGCGAGAGCGGTGCTGGGAAGATCCGCTCAGCGCATCCGTCCCGGGAAAGCCGTCGAAACCCGTGCATGGCCTGCTGGGAGGGCGTGTGAACTCGGCGTTGCCGATGGCGCAATTCCAGAGCAAGATCGGCGTCGAAACACATCGCTACCTGGGCGACCACAAGGTTCAGGGCTCCGTTGTTTTTCCCGCGGCCGCTTATCTCGAAATGGCGCGCGCGGCTTCGGCGGAAATTTTTGGCGCCGGCTCGCAGGCCTTATCCAACATTGCGTTCCAGGAAGCGTTGATTCTTCCCGCCTCGGGCACGCGCACGTTGCAGCTTGTTGCTTCCCCGGCGTCGAGCGGCAGCGCTTCTTTCCAGGTTTACAGTTCCAACGCAAACNNTGCGCCGAGGAACAATATAGCCTGGATGAAATTCGCGTTCGGTGTCCGCAACGCAAAACAGCCGCGGAGCTTTACGCGTCTTTGAAAAATGCCGGCTTGGAATATGGCCCAAGTTTTCGGGGCGTTGAGCAGTTGTGGTGCGGCTTCCACGAAGCCCTCGGCGAAGTTCGGCTGCCGGCGGCCGTGATTTCGGCTTGCCAGGCCAACGGAAAATATGATGGCGCTTGGATTCATCCCGCGCTGCTCGATTCCTGCTTGCAGGTACTCGCGGCTGCTTTGCCGGAAGACAGAAACAGTGCCCGCCGGAAGAGGATCTATCTACCCACAGGCGTCGCGAGCCTCCGGTTTTTAACGCGGCCGGATGAGAGGATCTTCAGTCACTGCGTTGTTCGTCCGGGCAGCAACCTCGGGACAGAATTCCTCACGGCGGACATCCGCCTGCTTGACGAAGAAGGCAACGTCGCCTGTGAACTCCTCGGTTTTCAGATGAAGCTGGTCGCTGGTGAGACAGATCGCGACGCGCGCGAGAATCCCGGTGACTTGCTCTACGATGTCACCTGGGTAGCGAAGCGGGCCGCCGCACAACGAAATTCCAATGGGTCGGAGTCCGCGCCGTCTTCCTGGTTCATCCTTGCTGATCGCGACGGTGTTGGGCAAGCGCTTGCCGCTCAGCTTCAGTCGCACGGACAGAATTGTACCGTCGCGAGCCCGGATAATTTTCGTGGCCGCAAGTTCCCTGTCGATTGCGTGAACGTCGTGCATCTATCGAGTCTCGACCTGCGGGATCTTGCCGCCCGTCCGGAAGCAATTCTGGACGCGCAGGCACGGTGGATCGACACATTGCAGTTTGTTCAGTCTCTGCTTCGCGAAGCCAACGGCTCGAAGCGGCGCCTGTGGATCGTAACGCGTGGCGCCCAGGCGGCGGGACCTGCGCCTGCGCATATTTCCTTGGCCCAATCTCCCTTATGGGGATTGGCAAAAACAATCGATCTTGAACACGCGGAGCTTGCCTGCACGCGCATCGACCTCGATCCCGAAGGCGGCCCCGACGAACTCGCTGCGCTGTCCCAGGAATTGTCGTTCGACAGCACGGAGCGGGAAGTTGCTTTCCGAAAAGGAACACGATACGTCACGCGGCTCGTTCCGCGCGCTCCCAAACTTTCCAGCGGCGCGGTTCTCGATTTTCCGGAAGCCGATTCTTTTCGCCTGGATATTTCGCGCCCTGGAAATCTGGACAATCTGTTGCTTCGCGGAACCTCTCGCCCGGAGCCGCGACCCGGTGAAGTCGAAATCCGTGTAAACGCAGCGGGCCTGAACTTTCGCGATGTGATGAACGCAGCCGGCGTATATCCCGGCGGGCCAATCCCCTTCGGCGCCGAATGCTCGGGAACAATTTCCGCCATCGGGCGCAATGTTACGGACATGCAGCCCGGCGATGAAGTGATTGCCGTGGCCAATGGCAGCTTCGGCGCATTCACCACCGCGGATGCGCGTGCCGTTGTCGCCAAGCCGCCGGCTTTCAGCTTCGGACAAGCGGCCACGATTCCAATTGCATTTCTCACCGCCTACTATTCTCTCCACCATTTGGCAAAGCTTTCCCGGGGAGAGCGCGTGCTCATTCACGCGGCGGCAGGCGGCGTGGGACTCGCCGCCGTGCAACTGGCTCAGCAGGCCGGCGCGGAAATTTTCGCCACCGCGGGTTCTCCGGAAAAGCGCGCGTATCTGAAATCCATGCGCGTCCCGCACATCCTGGACTCGCGTTCTTTCTCTTTCGCCGACGAAATTATGAAGACCACCGACGGCCGCGGCGTCGACGTTGTCCTGAACTCGCTCCCGGGCGAATACATCACGCGCAGCCTTGCGATTCTTGCCGCCTACGGACGTTTCGTCGAAATTGGAAAAACGGATATCTATCAGAACAAACCGCTGGGCCTGTTCCCGTTTCGCAATAACCTTTCCTATTTTGCGCTCGACCTGGAGCGCGTTTGCCGCGAGCGGCCCGAATTTGTCCGTTCCCTTCTCCTCGAACTGATGGCGCTTTTCCAGCAGGGCAGCTTGAAACCCCTGCCGCGCAATATTTTCCCCGTCGAGGACGCCGCCAACGCTTTCCGCTTCATGGCCAGGCGCAAGAATATCGGCAAGGTGGTGCTTTCTTTTACGAGCGCCGGATCCAGGAATCGTTCGAATTCCTCCATGGCTCCGCGTGTGGATGCGACGTACCTGATCACGGGAGGCCACGGCGGCCTGGGGCTCTCCGTCGCGCGCTGGCTGGTGGAAAGGGGCGCGCGGCATCTTGTTCTCCTCAGCCGCAGCGGAGTTTCTTCCGAAGGCGAAGAGGTCGCCGCGGAATTGATGGCCAAAGGCGCGACGGTGACGACGATTCAGGCCGATGTTTCGAACGAAAGCGATCTGGCTCGCGCGCTTTCCGAGATTCGCAACACAATGCCGCCGCTGCGCGGAGTGATTCATGCCGCGGGTGCGCTGGACGACCACTTGTTTCTAAATCTGGACGCGGAGAGTTTCCGCCGGGTTCTGGCTCCCAAAGTTCTCGGAGCCTGGAATCTCCACTCTCTCACGGCGGACTTGCCGCTTGATTTCTTCGTCTTATTTTCTTCGGTGGCTTCGGTCCTCGGTTCGCCAGGACAGGCGAATTATTCCGCCGCCAACGCATTCCTGGACGGTCTGGCGCACGATCGCCGCGCTCTTGGCTTGCCATGCCTGTCCATCAACTGGGGCCCGTGGGCCGAGGTCGGCATGGCGGCTCGTGCATCGAACGCCCGGGGAGCGGCGTCTCGCGTGATGCATCCGCTCGCGCCGGCGCAAGCCCTCGCCGCGCTCGACCGATTGTTCGAAAAGAGCGGGCCGGCGCAAGCCGTCGCAATGTCCGTCGACTGGACGCAAATGGCGCGCTCGTTTAACGGGCAGCCGCCGGCCTTGATTGCCGATCTCATCCGGGAAAAAGCCCAACCCGCCACGGCAAAGGCAGGGCGCGAATTCGGGCCGCGCATTTCCATGCAGGAACTTCTGGCTGTTCCTCCAGCCGGGCGGCACGCACTGTTGCTCGCGCATGTCCAAAAAAGCCTGGCGATGGTAATGGCGCTGGACGCGCCGGAACTCGATCCGGAAGAATCCCTGAGCAGCCTGGGACTCGATTCCCTTATGGCGCTCGAGCTGCAGCACTCGCTCGAGGAATCTTTCGGCGCGAAGTTGCCCCTCGATCTGCTGATGGGCATGCCAAGCCTGAACGAATTCGTGACCCGTCTGCTGGAAATCCTGGCCAGGTCATTCGCTGCTTCGACGCTGGATTCTCCGCCGGAAATGTTGCAGGAAACATCGGGGCCGAGGGAAGGTGTTCCTCCCATCGTGGAGGCGTGAACGCAACTGAGAAGACCTCCCTGATGAGTTCCTGATTAAAATGTTAATTCAAAAACATACGACCATACTTTTTTATCGTGCCGCTCAAGGAATCCTCGCGTCGAAATACATCCCTAGGCAGCGGCTGGAGTCAATGCCACGCAGTTTGTTTTGTCCTCCACGATTTCGTAAGTAGTTTGCATTTTGGCCGTGTGTTTCATCATTGCCCCTACGGAGCAATATTTTTCCTCGGACAGGCGGATGGCTTCCTCGACCGCAGCGGGATCGATTTCGCAACCTGTGACGATGTGGACGATGCGCACGGCCGTAAACACCTGTGGCGGGCGCTCGGCTTGATCGGCCTCGACTCGCACTTGGTAGCCGGTCACCTTCTGGTGGTATTTCTGGCGCAGTATCGTGATCACGTCGAAAGCGGTGCAACCGGCGAGTGCCACGGCTACAAGTTCAATCGGCTTGGGACCGGTGCCTCCGTCTGGATCATCCAACAGCATGTGGTGACCGCTGCCCGTCGTACCGACAAACTGGCGCTCGGTCTTAAGAGGTTGAGTAAGTTGGACCTTTGCGCTGATCATATCGCCTCCCCTTATGCTGCTGGCCTCGCAGGACGGAGAATCGCTCCCATTTCTCCTGCTCTTGTTTCGACACTACGCTGTAGGAATTAAAACCTCGAACGGCGAAACATCCTGTGAGGGCCAGCACCCGTTGGAGTGACGGCCGTCACAACTCGCCAATGTTCCGAATGGCTCCCGCAGGAGTAATCGGCAATCTGCTACGGGGAGTTGAGGAATTATTTTGCGGAATCGAAGAAAAATACTTTCATTGCTCGCCTTCGAGTTTCCGAATGCGCACTTCCACTCCGGGCGTATCCTTGAGCGCCTCGGCGAAATCCTCCGGCTTTGAGCCGCGATAGTGATAGGGATAAACAATTTTGGGCTTGAACGCTTTCGCGCACTCNNGCGTGCATTCGGTGTCGCCGGAAAAATACACGCGCGTGTCTCCAAAATTCAAAATGTAGCCGCTTCCAATTCCTTTGTGGTGATACGGTTTTCCCGGCCCTGATCCAAACACCAGGTTGTACATCGGGACGCCCTCGATTTCGATGCCCATCACTGTTCTCTTCTCGGAATCGCTGATCGCCTCGGCGATGCCGCAGGCCGGCGCGCAGTTCAGCGTATCGATGACGGCGGACGGCCCGACGATAATCGTTTCCGGCTTTTTCAATTGATCGACCATCGCGCGGTCCAGATGGTCCTGGTGCGTGTGCGTGATCACGATCAGATCGGCTTGCGGAAGTCCCGTGAAGTCGCCCTGACTCCACGGATCGACGTGGATAACCTTGCCGCCGAATTCAAGCATCACGCTGCCGTGATAAACCGGCATGATCCGAAGTTCGCCGCGCGATGTCTGGACCACATCGGCTCTCCGGTTGGATGGATTCCCGCCCGAAAGCGCCGGTAAACTGAAAAATAAAATGGAAAGGCAAATCGCCCCTAGCGCGCGTCCCGCGGTTTTTTGCATAACCAAACTCTCCCGTCTATGATGTGGCGCGTAGTATACATCGCTTCTGCGCAGCCAATGCAGTGGCGGAAGAATTCAAGTAGCACAGCCACTCTTGGCTGTGCGCTTTTTGCAGCGGCCAACAAAGG
>PMOP01000448.1:0-9843 GCA_003161495.1 Acidobacteriota bacterium
GCTCCCTTGCTCTGCGCCGGCGTCACCACATTTAATTCCTTGCGGAACAGCGGCGCGCGCCCCGGCGATGTTGTCGCCATTCTCGGCCTCGGCGGCCTCGGCCATTTGGGCGTACAGTTTGCGGCCAAAATGGGTTTTGAAACGATCGCCATCGCGCGCGGAAAAGACAAAGAGTCGTTCGCGAAAAAGCTCGGCGCGAAGCATTATCTGGATAGCGAATCTCAGAACGTTGCCGTTGAACTCGAAAAGTTGGGGGGAGCCAAAGTCATCCTCTCCACTGTAACGAGCGGGAAAGCGGTGAATGCCGTTTTGGGCGGCATGGGAATCAACGGCAAGACCATCCTGGTAGGCAATCCGGATCAGCCGCTTGAAATTACAGGGCGTCTCCTGATCGCCGGGCGCCGCTCGATCAGCGGCTGGCCCTCCGGTTCGCCCATCGATTCCCAGGACACGCTCGCCTTCTGCGCGCTGACCGGCATACGCCCGATGACCGAAGTCTATCCGCTCGAGCGAGCGCCCGAAGCATACGAGCGAATGCTAAGCGGCAAGGCGCGGTTCCGCGTAGTCTTGAGCAGTGGCCTTTAGTGGCGCGGGCTTTAGCCTGCGGGGTTTAGTCCTTGCTAGGCCAAAACCCACAGGCTGAAGCCTGCGCCACATATCTGTGAGCCATCTGTCACGAATGATGACAATTCCAAGATGGACTGTAGCCTTCCGGAGTCTTATACTCTCCCCGTGAATCCCGAGCCCGATCTGCTGACCCCGCTCCGCCGTTACTGGGGCTACGACGCGTTTCGTCCCTTGCAGGAGCGCATCGTGAGCAGCCTCCTTGCCGGCCGCGATACCTGCGTCGTCATGCCCACGGGCGGGGGGAAGTCCCTGTGCTACCAGTTGCCCGCCGCGATGTCGCCGGACAAGACCGTTATTGTCATCTCCCCCTTGATCGCGCTGATGGAAGATCAGGTGGCGCAACTCGGCCAAATGGGAATTTCGGCGGGGCTGTTGAACAGTTCCATTACGCAAGGGGAACAAGGCCGCGTGATCGACAAGGCGCGCGCGGGAAAATACCGCCTCCTGTATCTTTCTCCGGAGCGGCTGGCGCGCGAAGACACCATCGAATGGCTGCGGGACGTGCCGATTTTGTTCTTCGCGATTGACGAGGCGCATTGTATTTCGGAATGGGGCCACGAGTTCCGGCCGGAATACCGCCTGCTCAGCCGTCTGCGTACTCACTTTCCGGACCGCGCCATCGCGGCCTTCACCGCGAGCGCCACGCAGCACGTGCGGCATGACATCATTCGGCAGCTCGCGTTGCGCGAGCCCGACAAATATATCGCCAGCTTCCACCGCCCCAATTTGCGTTATGTCGTGCGAGCCTGCAGCGCCAGCGCCCAGATGGAACTCCTGTTGCGCGCGATGCGTAGCTACGGCAACGAAAACGTCATCGTGTATGCACCCACAATCGCGACCGTCGAGTCCACCGTTGATTTTCTGGAGGTGAATGGAATTCCCTCCATTGGTTACCACGGCAAGATGAACGCCGCCGATCGCCGGCGCAATCAGGAACGCTGGATGGCGGACGAAGTGCGGGTGATGGTGGGCACGATCGCTTTCGGCCTGGGCATCAACAAAGCCGCTGTGCGAGCCGTGATCCATCTTTCGCTTCCAAAATCCATCGAACAGTTTTACCAGGAGGCGGGACGCGCCGGGCGCGACGGCCTTCCCGCGGACTGCGCGATGCTCTGGCAGAAAAAAGATGCGGGCTTGCACGCCTTCTTTATCGGCAAGATCAATGATCCTGACGAAAAGCGGCGGGCGTGGCAACGCTACGACGATATTAGAGGCTTCGTGGAATCAAGCTCTTGCCGCCACATGCGCATCTGCGGACATTTCGGCGAGAACAAGAAGTGGACATCCTGCGGAGCCTGCGATGTCTGCGGATACGTGCCGGATTGGCTGTCCGTGCCAGTGGACGAGCCATCTCGCAAACGCAAGCGCTCCAGGTCGCGGGTCACTTCGCCTGCACCAATGTCTGTGACGCGTTCATGGGAAGCACCCGCGCCTTTATCGCAGACGGCGCGCACGCAGGACCTATCGGGCGTGGACCCGGGCTTGCGAGAGTATTTGCGTGAGTGGAGACGCGATACGGCGAAGGAGCAAAATGTTTCGGCTTTCATCGTGATGACTGATGCAACACTCAACGAGATTTGCCGTATAAGGCCTAATTCTATTTCCAGACTTCGGCAAATCATTGGCATGGGCGAACGCAAAGCCGAATTGTACGGAGGGCAAATCTTTGACGCGCTGAGACGATTCAGTGGGGGGGCGCGCGCCGCGGCACCTGACAAAAAAATGACGCCGAGCGAGCAGACGAAATTGTTAGTTGAGAATGGCAAAACACTAGATGAGATCGCAGTGATTCGGGGGCGGAGGCGCTCGACCATCGTAAGCACCGTTTCGGATCTCGTGGAGCGAGGGGTACTGCATTTTCAAAACAGTTGGGTAGCAGAAGAGAGGCAGAGGCAAATTGAAGCTGCCGCCTCCAAACTGGGACTGGATACATTCACGCCGATTAAGGAAGTCCTGCCTGAGGATTTCACGTACGATGAAATTCGTTTGGTCGTAGCCAAACTGCGCCGCGCTGGCGGTCAATCCTTTTCCGCGCCGGCTTGATCCGCCGGACGCAAGCGCGGAATCAGGCCCGGGAAGGCGCGAGGGAAGCGGAGTGAGCTTCGTGTATTTCGAGCGTGACCATTTCGAGGTCGCCCATCATCTTGTGGATGATGAACCATGCAACGATGTAAAAGCAGCTCATACCCATCAGCACCGGAACGTAGCCGATATGCGGGATCACCGTTCCGGGAATGATTCCCGAAAATAACGCGCCGCCCAATCCTCCAAGGCACACTCCGAATCCGTTGGCGCTGCCCACGGCTTGCGAAGGGAAAACATCGGCGGGCATGATAAAAAGATTCGTCATCCAAGCCTGATGGGCTGCGGTTGCGAGGCCAAACAGCAGGACCGCGAATCGCGCGTTTTGTACCACGACACCCAGCGTGCATGCCGGCATGACCACCGCGCAAAACAGCAGCGTCATCTTTCGCGCCTTGCCGACTGTCCAGCCGCGCTTCATCAGAGAACTGGAAACAATACCTCCGAGCAAGGCGCCTACCGCGGAAATGGCGTACACGATCATCAGTGCAGTGCCGCGCTGCGCCGGTGTGAAGTGGCGCACGTCCGTCAGGTACGTCGGCAGCCAGAACAGATAAAACCACCAGACTGGATCGGTAAGAAATTTCGCCAAGCCGTAGCCCCAGGCTTGCTTGTACTTCATCACATCGCCGATGGAAAGTTTTGCGCCCAACGCTGTTGCCGCTCCGGGTTGTTTTGGCAGGCGATAGGTCAAAAACCAGAAAGGCAACCAAAGAAATCCTAGTCCGCCCATGATGGCGAAGCACGCCTGCCACCCGAGCGTCAATGCAATCAAAATGAATAGCGGCGGTCCGAAAATGTTGGCCAGATTTGTGCCCGCGTTCACGATGCCCATGGCCGTGGCGCGTTCGTTGGGAGGAAACCATTCCGCCGCGGCTTTGCTGCACGCGGGAAAATTGGCGGATTCACCGAAGCCCAATACCGTCCGGAACAATCCGAATTGAAATGCACTGCCTGCGAATGCGTTGAGCGTGGCCGCAAGAGACCACACTGCCGCGGCGATTCCGTAACCGACTCGCGTGCCGTAACGGTCCAGCAGTCGGCCGCCCAGAAGCGATCCGCCCGCATACGCGAGTTGGAACACCATTTGAATCGCGCCGTAGACAGGCAAACCGAAGTGGAATTTGTCGCGGATCTCCGGAAGGATCACGCCGAGGATGGCACGGTCCAAATAGTTGATGGTCGTCGCGAAAAATAACAGCCCGACAATTACCCAGCGCAAGCGCATTTGGCGCTAATCATACTGCATGTTTCCGACAGCGGCTTTTGAATTTCTTTCCATGGTGGCGGGCAGGCGGCGGGCTGGGAACACTTTCGCTCCTGGAATTACAAAAGGCTGGGGCGACGAGGGCGGTGTTTATTAAAAAAGAGACCGTGACGAAGTGGATTCTCCGACGAACCCACTCCGCAGCACGAGCCGCGCAAAACAGTTTGAGATTCTAGGCGTTGACGTAACTTTCCAGAGCCGCGCGATTCGGAATCATGAGGGTCGACCCCTGTATGGAAACCAGATGTCGCACCTTGAAATCGCTCAGCGTGCGCGTGACGGTCTCGCGAGTGGTGCCGATGAACTCGGCGATTTCCTCGTGCGTGAGCGGCAGCTTGATTCGCGTTCCTTCTTTCGTTTGCTGAATTCCCTCGGACCAGGTTAGCAAAAGGCGCGCCAGTTTTTCCTGCGCGGAAGTGGAGAGCCCAACGGTGCGCAATTGTTCGCAGGCGCCTCGGTACTGCGCGCTCATCTGCTTCACCACGTTCTGGGAAGCTTCGGGATGTTTTGCCACGAAGCGCAGGAAATCTTCGCGACGCACAAACGCGACCTGGCACGGGTGGATCGTTTCGGCGGTCACTTCATACGGCTGGCCCGCCATGGCGGCCATGAGGCCGAGCAATTCTCCCGCCCGGGCGATTCTCATGATGAGGACTTTGCCTTCAGGAGAGCTGATGGAGAGCTTTACGTCGCCTTCGCACAGGACGTAAATCCCACGCGCGTCCTGTTTCTCGACGAACAGGAGGGCGCCCTTCGGATAGGTGGCTGTCGATTTTACGGCATCGAAATCCTTGATCGCTGAGGGTGACAACTGGCAAAAGAATCCTGAATCGTTCCTTTTGCAAGTCTTGCATCCATCATTCAGATCTAACCCGTAAGGACCTTTCATGATCGCCTCCTCAGTTTATAATTCCGATCTCGATCGATTACCCTGCCGCGCTTCGTCCGCGAAGTATTTCGTCAGTGGTGTATCTGCCAGGAATTCGGCGCCCGTGGCTTCGTGGATTTCAGCGAGCAATTTAAGGCCTGTACCGTCGACATGCGTGACGCCCCGAAGATCCACCAAAAGTCTTTTCGTTCTTAGAGTAGCCGCCAGTTCTTGCCATGCTCGGTGTAATTCCGGAACTTGAATTCCCGCAATTTTTCCTTCGATCTTCACAGTCACAGCCGTGCCATTCGATGGTTGGATCGTCACTCTCACCTGGTTACTTGACCCTTTGCTTGCACGCATAGCTATAGGCAATCACCCAGCCAAACCATTGATTCTAGGAGGAGTTGTTCTAACCTATTGTGGGGCAATAGCTTAGCTTTGGTAGGGGCCTTGTGTGTCTTGGCGCACAGGACTAAGTGACGAGGATCACTGACGATTAATCGTCAACACAGACTAGATATAGTCCTTCCGCTCAATTCCCAGCTTTTTCATCTTGGAGTTCAACGTGGTCCGGATCAGCCCGAGGCGGGCGGCAGCACCGCCAGGGCCGCCGATCTTGCCGTTGGTCTCGCGAAGAATATGGAGGATATGGCGCCGCTCTGTTTCTTCCAGGGAAGAGTCCTTGGCAGGGCTGGCTTCTTCCGGCATTTCGAGCTCGCCGAGGGGAGCTCGCAAGACGGGCCCTTTGGTGAGAATAACGGCCCTTTCGATAAAATTCTCAAGCTCCCTGATATTTCCCGGCCAATCCCAGCGGGTAAGGGCGCGCATCGTCTCATCGGGGATTGTTTCAATTTTCTTATATAACTTTCGGGCGTGGCGATCGACGAAGTAGCGAACCAGGAGTGGGATGTCCTCGCGGCGTTCGCGAAGAGCGGGAAGCAAGATCGGAAAGACTCTCAAGCGGTAATAAAGGTCGCTCCGAAACTGACCTTCCGCTACCATTTTTGCCAGGTCGCGGTTGGTCGCGGCCACGAGCCTCACATTTACCGGTATCGGTTTGTTGCTGCCAAGCCTCTCAAATTCCTTTTCTTGCAGGGCGCGAAGGATTTTGGGCTGAAGTTCCAAAGGAAGATCGCCAATTTCGTCCAGGAAAAGCGTGCCCTCATGCGCCAATTCCAGGCGGCCAATCTTGCGGTCAATGGCTCCGGTATAGGCGCCCTTTTCATGGCCAAACAATTCGCTTTCCAGAAGGCCGGAGGGAATTGCCGCGCAATTCAATTTCACCATGACGTGCTCATTGCGGGGACTGAGCCGGTGAATAGCCCTGGCGATCACTTCCTTGCCCGTTCCAGTTTCACCCAGGATTAATACGGTAACGTCGGTTGCCGCAACCGTTTCCACAAGTTTCAGGACACGCTTCAGTTCTCTGCTCTCGCCAATAATTTCTTCAAATCTGGCCTCGGTGCTGAGTTCTTCTTCGAGATAGCGTTTCTGCAGCTCGCTGCGACGCAAGGCCTCTTCCGCCTGTCTTTTTTCCGTGAGGTCGCGAATAACGCTGAGAACAATTCGTCCAGTTTGAGTTTCTACCGGTCCCAGCATGATGTCGGCGGGGAATTCGCTTCCGTCTTTGCGCCTGCCGTAGAGCTCCAAACCCGCTCCCATGGGGCGAACGCGGGCTGCGGAAGCATATTCGCTGCGGCGAGCCGGATGCGTGGGGCGAAACCGCTCTGGAACGAGGATATCGATGGACTGGCCTGCAAGCTCGGCCCGCTGGTAACCGAACATACTTTCTACTCGCGCGTTCATTTCGATGATGCGGCCTTCCCGGTCGCTCGCGACGATCGCGTCGGGCGAGAATTCGAACAGCGCCCGGAATTGTTGTTCGCTTCGGCGGATGGTTTCCTGGGCCCGCTTGCGATCGGAAGCGTCGCGGATCACGCTGATCACGACGCGGCCGTCCGCTGTCTCCATCGGACTCAACATAATGTCGACGGGGAATTCGCCTCCGTCTTTCCGGCGGCCGAAAAGCTCTAAGCCTGCTCCCATCGGGCGCACGCTCGCATGGGTATTGTAGGCGCCGCGATGCGCCGGATGCTTTTGCCGGAATCGCTCAGGGACAAGAATTTCAACGGTCTGGCCGAGGAGTTCCTGGCGGATATACCCAAACAGCTGCTCCACTTGTGTGTTGATCGAAGTAATACGGCCTTCGGCATTGGTTACGACGATAGCGTCAGGAGATGCCTCAAACAGCTTCTCAAATAAGGTGTGAGTTTCGGAAGTTTTTGGAAGGATGGGAGAAGGCCCGCTCATTGTTCTCCAAGTCAACGGCGAAGTCGGCCGATTCCGTCTACTCTAGTTACTCTAGTTGAACCCTCATTCTAACAAACAATTCTGATTGTGTCTTATTGTGACGTAGCTTTCCTGGGACTGTGATTTGAACGCGTCTTCGCGTCTCCCGCAAAGAATAGGCGCATACAGAATCAGGCCAGTAGCCTGGTCAAATTACCTTCCTTTTTTCGCGCATAATTGTGCACTCAATGCCGCCAGTCGAGCAAAACGGCAAATCACGCCCCGAGACCTTCCCGTAAGTTACTGTAAAACAATAGGTTATTGATGACTTGAATCGTTTTAGTCTGCCCGGTTTGGCTCAGCACGTGCTAGATAAAAGGTGGGTAAATCATGGCCCACTGGGCTTACCGGCTAGTCCCCGGGAAAAGAGGAGAGGATTGAGAATTTTAAATAGGGTTTTGTTCGTGAGTGGTCTGTTAACGATTTTGGCAGTTTTCAGTGCGAGGCCGGTGCATGCCGATACCATCTATACTCTTGGCACGAATACCGGGCTCGGTTGTTCTCCCACATGCGGCACCGTTGACCTGGCGCAGGACGGGGCGGGTGTGGTGCTTGTGACTGTGACGCTGAATAGTCCGGGTGTCTTCGTGGAAACAGGCATGCATCAGGATTTTGACTTCAACTTGTCTGGAACTGCAACCATCGGCAACCTGTCGACCGGATTCACGGCCGACTCGGCGAATCCGGGAATATTTAAGCAGCCCGGCCTCGGATCATTTACCGACTCGATAGATTGCAATGTGGGAATTTCAATGGCTTGCGGTTCCGGAGGCAGCATTTCCCATACCAGCACCTTCAGCTTTACGGTATCGCAAGCTGGGTTGACGCCGGCTAGCTTTACCGCTAACAGTGACGGCAATTATTTCAGCGCGGATATTCTTAATGTCCGCACGGCGGCGGTTGGCACCACAACCACCACCTCGGTTCCTGAGCCCGGCTCGGTTGCCCTTCTTGGCGTGGGCGTACTTGGTTTGCTGGGATTTGGGCTTCGCCGCAAGCGAGTTCTCGCGTAATAGCTTCCGAAAATCTGCAAAGGGCCCGGCCACGACGCCGGGCCCTTTTTTATTTGACCCGTGCTCTCTAACCAAATAATGAACGTGTCCTTGCATCGACACCAAGGTTAAGATCTGGTGGCATTCTCAGGCTTGGTGTTTTGAGCCTCTGCAATGTGACCTTTATCACAGAACGCGAAACCTTGGGGTCATATGCTGTAGGATATTGCAAGAGTTGGGGGTGTTCTCATGTGGAGCAGAGCAAGCCGTGTTCTCTTTGTGGCCGCGGGCATCGCCCTGGCCTCCAGCCCGGCACCGGCGCACCATGGCGTTATCAACTACGATATGAAGAAGACGATTGTACTGACGGGAACGGTAACTGCTTTTGAGTGGGGCAACCCGCATTGTCTCGCCTATTTGGATGCAATGGATGACACCGGGCACGTCAGGCACTGGACGTTGGAAATGACTTCGACATTTACCATGGCTCACAAGGGATGGGATAAGGAAACGCTGAAACGTGGAGACCAGGTCATTGTGGAGACTCACCCCGCCAAGAATGGCGCTCCTGTTGGAATCACCGCAGGTCCCGGATTCGCCTTGAAGACTGTCGTCAACGGCAAAGAAATTCCTTCCCGATAATAATCCGGGACGCATGTTTTTAAAATGACCTTGAGCAGTTTGTAATTAGGAAGAAGCCGGTCAAAGAATACACGGGAGAGAACCGTAAGGGCGGGGAGCATGCATCGAGGCAAAGGCGGCGGGAATCTTTCGCGACACACATCGTTTTGTTTGCCGCCCGTCAGGGCGAGGCGCGTCCGTATTCTGCTGGCGTTGGCACTTGTCTACTGTTTTGCCCTGGCTGTGCGAGCGGACACGGCGGGAAGTATTTCGGGAACGGTGACGGATCAAACGGGGGCTGTGATTCCGGATTCCACGGTTACCGCTCTCAACCTGGACACCACGGTGCAACAAACCACCAAGACGAATGCGAATGGTTTTTACAATTTCACGGCGCTGCCCGTGGGGCGCTACGAAATCGAAATTCTTCGCGATGGATTCAAGCCCTATAAGCGCACTGGCCTGGTCGTCGACGTAAATTCTCAGTTGCGAGCAGATATAGTGCTGTCGATGGGCGGACAATCGGAGGAAGTGGTTGTCTCGGATACCGCCGTGCATGTGGAAACCGAAAGCTCGCAGATGGGCCAGGTGGTCACCGGAACGGAGATTGTGTCGGTAGCTCTCAATGGGCGGAGTTTTACGGACCTGATGTCTCTGCAGCCGGGCATCGTTCCCATGTCGACGCAAACGCCGGATTCCGTCGTGATGGCCGGGGCTTCCGTTGCCATCGCTCCCTCAGGCGGACTGAACGCCGGCAACCAATCCATTTCCGGGCAGCGCGAAGACGCCAATGGATTTCAGGTCAACGGAGGCGACGTCAAGGAATTGATGAATGGCGGCACCTTGATTGTCCCGAACCTCGATTCGATCTCCGAGTTTCGGATTCTGACGAACAATTTCGATGCGGAATACGGAAACTATTCCGGCGGAATTGTGAATGTCGTGACCAAGTCCGGCGCCAACCAGTTACACGGCAGCGGCTTCGAATTTTTGCGCAACACCGCGCTGGACGCGAAGAATTTTTTCGATCCATC
>PMOP01000448.1:9852-13049 GCA_003161495.1 Acidobacteriota bacterium
CTTCGCCGATTATCAAGGAACGCGCACGACCGAAGGTATTTCCACGGGCGAAATTCCCGTTCCAACGCTCGATGCGCGCTCCGGCAATCTCCTGGGTGAAGCGCAACTGTTTGAAACCGGATGTAACGGCGGCCCGTGCACGGTATCGAGTTGCGCCAATACAAGCACGTGTCTCGCCACGCAGTTGTCGAACAGTCTGTCCACTGCTACAGGGTCCCCTGTGACGGTATCGGCCGGTGAGCCGTATTACACGGCAGGGTGCGCCAGCTATGCGAATTGTGTGTTTCCGAATGCCACATTTCCCATGGGCGCGTGGGCCGCTCCGGCGCAGCATCTGGTGCAATATATTCCCGCGCCGAACATCGGCGGTTCGGTTTTCGCAACTGGTTCCGAGTCAGAGCTCGTGCGCGACGATAAGGGCAGCATCCGCGCCGACACGGGCACCACTCGCTGGGGCCAACTTTCGGCTTATTATTTCTATGACAACTATCATGTGAATAATCCATACCCGACAGGACAAGGCGGCGCCTCGGTCCCCGGGTTTAACGGCCTGAATCTGGGAACCGCGCAATTGCTGAACCTCGGCGATTTGAAGACATTCGGTTCCACGAGCGTGAATGAATTTCATCTGAGCTATATGCGCAGCTACAACAATGTCGGCCAGCCTGCAGGCGGAGTTGGACCAAGCCTCGCCTCGCAAGGCTTTGTCACCGGCGTGGGAACGCAAGGCATTGTTCCGCTGGATCCGGCCATCGAGGGCGTCGAAAATCTGATCTTCAACTCGTTTGTCGTAGGAACACCCACTACGAACCTGTCGCAAGTGAACGATACTTATACGGCGAGCGACGATTTCTCCAAGGTGATGGGCAAGCATACGATGAAGGTGGGTATCGAGTTGATCCTCGACCAGATCAATGTCCATCCCAATCCCGAGTTTAACGGCGGCTTTACATTCAACGGCAGCCAGACCGGTTCGGACTTCGCGGACTTTTTGGTCGGAGCGCCAAATCTTTATAACCAGGCCGATTCCCAGGCTTACTATCCGCGACACAAATATGCGGGGGGTTTTGCACAGGACAGTTGGCAAATCAAATCTAACCTTACGTTGAATTACGGGCTCCGCTGGGACTTGATGCAGTATTGGTCCGAGAAGTATAACCAGGCACCGACGTTCATTCCCGGAGAGCAATCGAAAGTCTATCCGACGGCTCCGATTGGTCTGGTCTACCCAACGGATCCGGGAGTTCCGAACACGCTCGTGCCGCAAAAGAATCGTTTTTCGCCGCGGCTGGGTCTGGCTTACTCACCGAATACAGAAAACGGATTGCTGGGCAAGATTTTCGGTGGGCCGGGAAAAACGAGCATTCGCGCGGGGTACGGGATTTTTTATTCTGTGATCGAAGGAAACACAATCGCATTCGACGAGCCGCAGCCGCCCTACGGATTGAGCTACACCAGTCCGCTTGCTCCATTATTTGCCACGCCCTTTACCGCGGCGAGCGGCCAGCCTGGTATCAATCCATTTCCGCTCACGTTTCCTCCGCTCAACGCTTTGGCATCGCATCCCAATCCCGGCGTAAATTTTTCCCAGTTCCAATCCATTGCCGGCATGACGGCGCCGCCTCCGACGAACACGTATCCATATACCGAAAATTATTTCATTTCGATCCAGCGCAACCTCGATACAAACACCGTGCTGGATTTGAGCTACGTTGGCTCCGAGGCGCATCACCTGTTAGTTGTGTATTCGGCAAACCCCGGCAATCCGGCTCTGTGCCTTTCGTTGCCGGGATGCGGACCGGGGGGTGAGAATTCGTCGTACGTTAACTCTTCGGGCCAGACAATTCCTTGTACGCGACAGGGACTCGGTTGTGCGTTTGGCAATGACGACTACGACGGGAGCGTTGGCAATTCCAATTACAATTCGTTTCAAGCCACGATTCAGCGCCGAACGAAAAATCTAAATGTATCGATCGCCTATACCTACAGCAAGTCGATCGACAACGGATCAAGTCTCGCGGACACGGGCGATCCTTTTGATCCTCAGCTCATGCGGGCGCTTTCGGCTTTCGATTTGAAGCACAACCTGGTCGCTACTTACGAATACACGCTTCCCGTGGAACGCTTCTCCAGACATTCCAATCGGTGGACGCAGGGATGGGCAATTTCCGGAATCACCCACGCCAGCACGGGTTTTCCGGTGACTCTTTCCAGCAGCGCGGATAATTCTCTTCAGGGAAGCAATCCCAACGGCGTGAACAATCGCTACGTGGATTTGCCTGACGTCGTTCCAGGACCGCTCGATTTGGGGAAGTACACACAGAATGGGCAGTCCTATTATTTCAATATCTCGCTATTTCAACCGAACGCTCTCGGGACGCCGGGAAACGCTTCGCGTCGATATTTCTATGGGCCCGGCTCATTCAATACCGATCTTGCGTTGCTGAAATCCGTTCCTTTATCCGAAACAAAATCACTGCAGCTGCGCCTCGAAACTTTTAATGTTTTTAACCACACGCAATTCTTCGGTCCCCAGGCCGTGAACGGCAATATTTCCAGCCCGCTGTTTGGCCAGCTGGTAAAAGCTGCGCCTCCTCGCCTGATGCAACTTGCGGTGAAATTTACGTTCTAGTTTGTCTCGCTCGCGGCGAATCCTGCGGCTGAAACCAAATTTATCGTATTCGGGCGAAGATCGCAGGTTTTGTAGCGCCGGCGTCCCGCCGGCATTCCTGCATTGCTCGGAGATTGTAAAAGTTCCGGCGGGACGCCGGCGCTACAAAATCTTACGTTCACTCCGGATGTGATCCGGATCGGTGCCTTCGTCTTTACGCTCGCCGATCCGGATTTGTCTGTCTTTTGTNNGGAGCGTTTGCGTCAACCTGCGCCCACTTGTAGGTTCGGTTTCCTTCCGCGCTCACAACGCGCATGGTGAAGGGAACCTTGACGCCGCTGACGTCGCGATAGTCTTCGTAATAAGTGTCTTCAGGGAAGGACCCGATCACGCTTTGCATCGTTGTGTAGGACCGCACGAGCAATCCGGTTTGCGCGTCGAAGTTGATACGGTCGATGACGGGAAAACCTTCCTTGCGCGTTCCAACGACTCGGTACGTATCGCGGTCGCCGATTTTTTCCATCGCATCCACCTGGACATTGGTGTGCTCTTTTCTGAATTCCAGGCCCGGAAACTTTTCGCCCAG
>PMOP01000350.1 GCA_003161495.1 Acidobacteriota bacterium
GTGAACGCATCCGGCGCGAATTCTGCAAGGGTCGCGATAGCCACGTCGCCCAGCCGCTTGGAAATCCCCGCTCGGAACAAATGCGCGCCGCCATACACGACGTGAACGGGCTGGCGGCGTCCCGTTTCGCCAGGGTATCGGCGCGCGAACGCGGCGGAAGGCCCATCCAAAATTCGCAACGCCGATTGAATAGCCGAATCCGACAATGAGGTTTTCATTTTCCCAATCTTTCCAAGTAATGGCGCACGTCGCTCAGGTTTGCTAAACCCGCCGCCCATCTTAAACGCGCGCCGGGCAAGATTCAATTTCCGAACAACAACTAGTAACACAGGTTTCAGCCTGGGGGTTTGGCTCAAGCAAGACCTAAACCCCACAGGCTGAAGCATGCGCCACAAAATCCCAATTTTACTTGGATTTATTCAGAGCAGACGGAGTGATGGCGTGGGTGAACACCGGACCAACCCGACCGTGACTCAAGAGAGAAATTCGCCGAGCGGCCCGGTCAGAAAGCGACGAGGGATGGCGATTCCCTCCCCTGAGCTATGCCGGTGAACTCATGGACCGCCGCTGTTGGAAACATTCGCGGCAGAACACGGGCCGCCCCTGCGTCGGGCGGAAAGGAACTGTAGTTTCCTTTCCGCACTGCGAGCAGGTCGTTTTGGTTTCCGCCCGTTGGAAGTTATTGGCACTTGGACCCGGGCTCTGAGAGCGCTTGGCTTTGCAGTCCTTGCACCGCTTGGGCTCGTTTTTGAAGCCCTTATCGGCGAAAAACATCTGTTCGCCCGCGGTGAAGACAAACTCCTGACTGCATTCCGCACACTTCAGGACCTTATCGTGATATTCCATACGCAACTCCAAGGCTCCACGCTGGTTGGAGAGCCCACGTTGCCCCGTCCCATGTCAGATATTGCTGGGATACGCCGGGGATGAACGTGGGTCCCAATTCCGACTGGTCCGAGGGTGCTAGGAAAATCCCGGGTCGTGTTGCCGCCTGGGGAAGCTTAGTCCTGCTCCCGCCGCTGCTTCTTGCGCAGCCGCTTGCGCGATAACGCCTGTTTCGCTCGGCGTTTCTCGCCAGGCTTCATGTAATAACTGTGCTTCTTGATTTCCTTGATGATGTCTTCCTGTTGCACTTTACGCTTGAACCGGCGCAACGCATTTTCCAGAGACTCACCTTCCTGAATGCTGACTTCAGCCACTTAGACTTCACCGTCCTTCCGATGCATGTGGCAATGATGGCTTTTGACCATAGATACTATGAGAGGTCCACTCGTATAAAAAACAGCCTATTGGCACTCACTTCTAGCGGACCCGCCCACCGAAGTCAAGCTTTGTTTTTTCGAGGCCCCTCGCCGGATGCGGCACCGTCACGGATAGAGCTGTATGGGACTTTTGGGCGCACCTGCTAGAATGGCGGAGCACTTGGCCCTGGATATCGGACTTCCGGGAGAGGCCGACGAGATGCTCTTATGTCCCTGATGCGCGATGCGATCGGCGTGCTGCTGGCTGGCGGACAAGGGGAGCGGCTATGGCCGCTCACTCGAGATCGCGCCAAGCCGGCCGTGCCATTCGGCGGCACCTACCGTATTATCGATGTAACACTTTCTAATTGCATTAACAGCGATCTCCGCCGGGTCTTCGTTCTGACGCAGTACAAAGCCCTTTCCCTTAACCGGCACACCCGCCAGGGCTGGTCGCAACTCCTGGGCCTCGGCGAATTCATCGAAGTCCTTCCGCCGCAAATGCGCGTTTCCACCAATTGGTATCTGGGCACCGCTGACGCCGTTTATCAGAATATTTATTCGATTGGCAGCGAGCACTCGCGCTACGTCATCATTCTGTCCGGCGACCACATCTACAAAATGAATTACCAGAAAATGCTGCAGCAGCATGTGGATTCCGGCGCCGATGTGACCGTGGCCACGTTTGAGATTACGGCGCAAGAGGCCATGGGCCGCTTCGGCGTCATCGAGACGGACGCGAATTGGCGCATCGTGGGCTTCGAGGAAAAGCCGGTGGCACCGAAGCGTTCGCACCTCCATCCGGACATGGTCAACGCCTCCATGGGCGTCTACGTATTCAATACGCAACTCCTGATTCCGGCGCTCTTGGCGGACGCCGAGGACGCCAACTCCAAGCACGATTTTGGCCGCGACATCTTGCCACGCATATTCTCGAAATATCGCGTGTACGCTTACAACTTCATCGACGAAAATAAAGTCGGCGCGCAATACTGGCGCGACGTTGGCACCATTGAGGCCTACTACGAAGCGAACATGGACCTGGTCTCCGTGTCGCCCGTCTTCAATTTGTATGACAAAACCTGGCCCCTGCGCACCTGGCAGCACCAGTATCCGCCCGCGAAAACCGTTTTTGCCGACCCCAATCGCATGGGAGTGGCCCTGGATTCCATCGTTGGCGGAGGTTCGATCATTTCGGGAGGCCGCGTAAATCGCTCCGTGCTGGGCTACGACGTGCGCACCAACAGCTACTCCGACGTCGAAAATTCCATCCTGTTCAATCATGTGAACATCGGGCGGCATGCTCGCGTGCGCAACGCCATCATCGACCGCCACGTCACCATTCCCGAGCGCGCCGAAATCGGCTACGACCCCGAAGCCGACCGCCAGCGCTATCACGTCACCGAAGGCGGAATCGTCGTCGTCGTCCGCGAAGAATCCATGATCGAGGAACCGGAATGAGAAATACAGCTAAGCGTGAGCAGTCGAAAGTTGAAAGTTAAAATCAGGCGTTGGAACATAGTTGGTTAGCAACTGCAAATCTCAATTGTCAGCTATTGATTTTCAGTTTTTATCCGTGTTCATCTGTGTGCATCTGTGGTTACTTTCGGTTTGGAATTTTCTCCAGGAGGCTGCATGTCGACGAAAATCGCGCGGGTGCACGGCAGGGAGATCATCGATTCGCGCGGCAATCCGACCGTGGAAGCGGACGTCGTTCTCGAAGGCGGCGCACTCGGTCGCGCCGCGGTGCCCTCGGGCGCGTCCACCGGCGAACACGAAGCCATCGAATTGCGCGATGGCGATAAATCGCGCTACCTCGGCAAGGGTGTGCTCAAGGCCGTCGCCAACGTGAACGGGGAGATTGCCCGCGCGGTGACCGGCCTCGATGCTTCCGACCAAAAAGCGCTCGACCGCCGCATGATCGAAACCGACGGCTCGCCGAACAAAGGAAATCTTGGTGCGAACGCCATCCTCGCCGTTTCCATGGCGGCGGCGCGCGCGGCTGCGGTGGCTGCGCACCAACCGCTTTACAAATATCTTGCGCGATTTTCGAGCGACCCTTCCGGCAACACGCTTCCCGTGCCGATGATGAACATTTTGAATGGCGGCGCGCATGCCGACAATTCTGTGGACCTGCAGGAATTCATGGCCATGCCCGTGGGCGCAAAAACATTTGAAGAGGCCCTGCGCATGGGCGTCGAAGTCTTCCACCGCCTGAAAGCTGTCCTGCACAAGCGCGGCTATTCGACCGCCGTCGGCGACGAAGGCGGCTTCGCTCCCAACCTGAAATCAAACGACGAAGCCATCGAGGTAGTCCTCGAAGCCATCACGGCAGCCGGCTACAAGCCCGGTGAGCATATCGCCATCGCGCTCGATCCAGCCTCGAGCGAGTTTTACGACAAGGCCAGCGCCAAATACGTATTCAAAAAATCCAATAAATCCGCGCGTACTTCGGAGCAGATGACCGAGTTTTGGTCGGATTGGGTCCGCCAGTTCCCTATCGTTTCCATCGAAGACGGCCTCGCTGAAGACGACTGGGCCGGATGGAAACACATGACCGCGGAATTGGGAGGAAAAGTACAATTAGTCGGCGACGATTTATTCGTAACCAACACCGAGCGTTTGCAGCGCGGCATTTCCGAAAAAATCGGTAACGCCATCTTAATCAAGCTCAACCAGATCGGCACCGTCACCGAAACCATTGAAGCCATCGAAATGGCCCGCAAAGCAGGCTATGCCTCGATCGTCTCGCACCGCTCCGGCGAAACCGAAGACACGTTCATTGCCGACTTGGTTGTCGCCATGGGCACCGGCCAAATCAAGACCGGCTCGGCCTCCCGTACCGACCGCGTCGCTAAGTACAACCAACTCCTGCGCATTGAGGAAGAGTTAGGCGCCGCCGCAAAGTTTCCCGGGCGCTCGGCGCTTGCACGAAAATAGCCCTATTGCAGTGTACACTGAAATCGTGTACACTGCCCTCGTATGAAGAATATCACGCTCAGTGCCGATGAAGAGCTTATCGAGCAGGCCCGTCAACTCGCCCGGGCACAAAAGCGGACTCTCAATGAGGCGTTCCGCGAATGGCTTGTCCAATTCACCCAACAGGCAGGAAAAGCCGAGGAATACGATGCCCTGATGAAGCGGCTCCGGCGCACCGTTAGCTTGCACCCGCCTTATACTCGCGACGAAATGAATGAACGATAATTTCTTTCTCGACACCAACATCATCGTCTATTCGTTTGATCAATCTTCAGCACCCAAGGCAGACGTGGCTGATCGTCTGCTCCGAAAGGGTCTCCTAACTCGGAAGGGCGCAATCAGCTACCAGGTCATTCAGGAATTTTTCAATGTCGCCCGCAGGCGTTCTCCCGGGCCGATGCGCCTGGAGGAAGCCGAGCATTTCCTTTCGACAGTTCTTAGTCCCCTTTGCATCGTTCACTCTTCGCCGGCGCTATTTCATAAAGCTCTTCAACTTGTCGACCGCTTCCGTCTGCAGTGGTATGACGCCTTAATCGTCGCGGGCGCGTTAGAAGCAAAGTGTGGAATCTTATACAGTGAGGACTTCCAAAATGGGCAGAAATTTGATGATCTTGAAATCCGAAACCCGTTTCTCTAGCCGTTGATGAGATAATCCTACCGCTGGCGCCTACGTATAGGGCTGACTTCATCCGCATCGTGGATTCTGATTACTTATGTCAAAACGACCGAAACCGATTGTACTAACCGTGCTCGACGGCTGGGGCTTCCGCGCCGAAACCAAAGGCAACGCGATTGCCCTCGCGCGCAAACCGAATTATGACCGCCTGCTCAAGGATTTTCCCAACACGCTGATTCAAACGTCTGGGCCCTTTGTCGGTTTGCCCGAAGGGCAGATGGGCAACAGCGAGGTGGGCCACATGAACATGGGCGCCGGGCGCATCATCCACATGGACATCACGCGCATCGACTCGATGATCGCGAACGGCGAATTTTTCAAGCAGCCGCTCCTCGTCGAGGCGATGGAACGCGGCCGCGCGCGCAATCTGCACCTGCTGGGACTCCTGAGCGACGGCGGCGTGCACTCGCACATTCAGCACCTGTATGCGCTGCTGAAAATGGCGCGCGAGCAGCACGTCGAGCGCGTGTTCATTCACTGCTTCACGGATGGCCGCGACACGCCTCCGCACAGCGGCGTGGATTACATCCAGCAATTGCAGCAGAAAATTCGCGAGATCGGCTGCGGCCGCATCGCATCGCTCACCGGCCGGTACTTCGCCATGGATCGCGACAACCGCTGGGAACGCGTCGAGCGCGCCTATCGCGCCGTCGTCCACGGCGATGCGCCCGTGAAAACGGCCGACCCGGTCGAAGCGATCCGCCGCAGCTACGAGCGCGGCACAACCGATGAATTCGTCGAGCCCATCGTGATCGCGGCGAACGCTTCGCCTTCCGCGCTGCCCGCCGGTCCCATTCGCGACGACGACGCCGTGATTTTCTTCAACTTTCGCGCCGACCGCGCGCGCCAGATGACGCGCGCCATCGCCGAGCCGGGCTTCCAGGAATTTTTCGATCCGAAACGTCCGTCGAATCTTTTCTACGTGGGCATGACGCAGTACGACAAATCCTGGCCCTGGCTGCGCTACGTGAACGCGCCGGAAAAAATCGCGCATATCCTCGCGCAAGTATTCGCCGAGCAAAACATGAAAAATCTGCGCTGCGCGGAAACGGAAAAATACGCGCACGTGACTTATTTTTTCAACGGCGGCATAGAAAAACCTTTCGGCGGCGAGGAACGAATTCTCGTTCCCTCGCCCAAGGTGCCCACCTACGATTTGAAACCCGAAATGAGCGCCGCGGGCATTGCAGACACCGTGGTAAAAGCCATCGAGAAGGGCGGCTTCGACGCCGTCGTCATGAATTTCGCCAATGCCGACATGGTCGGGCACACCGGCAACCTGGAAGCCGCGATTAAAGCTGTGGAAGCCGTTGACGATGCTCTGGGCCAAATCCGCAAAGTGCTGCAACCACGCGGCGGCGCCTGGATTGTCACCGCCGATCACGGAAACGCCGAAACCATGATCGACCCCGTCACCGGCGGCCCGCACACCTATCACACCACCAATCCCGTCCCCCTGATCCTGGCGAGAGAAGATGAAATCGGCCCTCTCGCGCCCGGCGGCTCCCTGCGCGATGTAGCGCCAACGCTCCTCGGCATCCTGGGGTTACCCGTGCCGCCGGAAATGACCGGTCGCGATCTGCGCGTGAAGAAAAAGATGTGACTCGTGATTCGTGAATCGCGACTGGTGATTCGCTTGCCCGAAGTTCAGCGAGGCGTGGTTCGTGAATCGCGTGCACTGAAGTCGACTCAGCAACTCACTTGGCCTGAACTCCGCTGTCCGGCCACGAGTGAATTTGGTCGCAGCGGTTTAGTCGGGTGATCTGCGCCGTGGAGTCCTCGTCACTGGCTGCGCAAATGGCCGGTCCGCCTCGAAACGTTGTCCCCTGGCCAAAGCAAAAAAGCCGGATGACTTCACGTGACTTGGCCGACCGGCGATGGGGTAATTCATGCACGATGCGGGAATTTCCCGAGGAAATGGCGTCCGAGGAT
>PMOP01000482.1 GCA_003161495.1 Acidobacteriota bacterium
ATTTCAAGGCCATTTCCGGATTTTGCTCAAAGATTGTGAGTACTAGTATTGTGGAAAACCCAAAAAAACGCGTGTGTGCGGGATTCTCAAATCCAGGGGCTTCCTCACGCTATTTCTCGAAGCTCTCAAAAGCGAGATTGTCCTCGCAAACATGCTCCAGGATCTCCCAATCGGGATGCAGCTGGAAGCCGACGTGCGCGGTCCAGGGCTTCGTATAGCTTTTGGGATCGTCAAATGTGAGGTCGACTTGCAGCGATTTACCGTCCACGCGGCGAATACGCTCGACGATATGCATCTGGTCGCTCTCCGGGTGGCCCACGCGGTCCAGCCAATTTTTCCCGTTCAGAGCGACCGTGTCGACGACCAGCGTGTCGCCTTCCCAATGCCCGATGGAGTGGCCGTTGTATGTTGGCGTCACGTCATCGGGATGCTTGCGCCCATCCGTGAAAATGTAGCGCACCGTATGGTCGTACTCAAAAAACTCAATCAATTCCTTCGGGGTCTGCACGATTTGCATGGGAAAAAGTTGCAGGTAAATGTAGGGCATGCCCGGCGTAGCGCACTTGTAAACTTTGTCGTTCGTCTCGGTGAGCTTGACCCCTCGCGGTCCCTGAGATGGCTTCGCTGCGTTGAGCTGCGCTTGCCCCCACGGCGTCATCGGCGGATCGTCCTTGCTGAAAGAGGCAAATTCATAAACGCCGGACATCGCGTTCCAGACTCCGGAAAGGTCCGGGGTCGCGGCGGCGCTTGGAGGTTTCTCTGTAGGGGCCGATTGGGGCGGTGCCTGACTCTTGCTCTGGGCGAGCAAAACAGCGGAACAGGTAAACGCCGCCACAAATGCAAGTGCCGCCACCGCTAGACGATTCCGCATCTCGAAACACCCCCTTCGTTTCCATTCCGGGACAGAATTTATTATTTGGATTGTTGGCCAACGCATCCTACGCTTTCCCGGCACGCGAAACAATGAGTTTGCCTGCACCGCGGGTTGCCGCGAAAGAAGTTTCCGCGTTTCTCGTGGCCCCGCTCCGCCCATGAGATGCGCGCGCTTTTTTGCTCAGGATATCCAAAGAAAATAAACGAGGCAGCAAAGCACCGCTCCAACTGCTACGAGGACGAGCCCGGAAAAGCGGCGGTTGTTGAGGAAGAAAATCAGCGTTAGTCCGGTCAAGGAAACTAGCGTCATCAGCACCGCCGAAAAATCAATTACGGCGGACCATTTTTTCCCCGCGTCACGGCCTTTGTGCAGATCGTTCAGGATTGCGACCAGGCTGAAGGGGCTTACGGTCAGATCGTATTTTCCGGTTTCGCGATCGATGGTCGCATCCGCTTCGTAGCCGGGTCCTTTAAACAGGACTTCGCATTGCTCTCCATCCACGTGAAAATCGGAAAGGGATCCCTTAGTCCGGTACGTGCGGCGAAAATAATTTACAAGTTCATCTTTCGCCACCGCGGCAGGGTCGGAAGTATTTACCCAGGACTTATCCAGTGTGCCGTGATACACGCTGGGCCGCTGCTGGCTGTCGAACCATTCCGCGTGATTCAGGGTCAGGCCCGTCACCGCGAAAAAAAGAAGAATTGCGAAGCTGAGCATGGACAGATAGGTGTGCAGCCAACGCGCCAGATGCGCGAAGCGGCGCTTCCAATGCAAAAACCGTGGATCGAGCGATGAAGGGCGCGAAGGATTAGCCGGATCCCCGCCGGGGTTATTGGGCAATTTTGTGGTAATCAAGTGTGGCCGACGCAATCTCTACACCGCCCGGAAGTTGGAATTGTCCGGGCGAGCCGTTGAAGTCGATCTCCTGATGCATCAATTGATAAGAGCCGTGTTCGCGCGCCGCTTCGATCATGACAGTGTACTTACCCGCATTGACAAGATTTCCGAAATCGTTTTTTCCATCCCACTTGAAAGTGTATTTGCCGGGAGGGCGTGTCGCGCTGGAAATCGAATTCATAACATGTGTGTCCTCGCTGACCGGAAGCGTGCTTTCATCACGGCTCCAAGCTCGCAATTCGTTGAGGAATTTGTATTTTCCGAACCACAAAGCGACCGTGCGTACCGGAGCATGATGCTCGTCCTCGATCCACACCGCAACGTAAGGCCTGTGGACGCGGTATCCTTCGATAAGACTCAGCTCGATCATGACGGTCAGCTCATATCTGGAGTCCCATGGCGAGGAAGCCGGCCGCGCCGCGATCTTTTTGTAGGCTGCCACAGGTTGCAACGCCGCAACGCGCGAAAAAGGCGCGGCTTCCAGCGAACTCCATCCGGCGCTCATCACTCTGTCGCCATTCTTTTTTACCAGCAGATATTCCACGCCTGGCATCGAAGAAATGAGCCGAGAACTTTCCTCTGGTGTGAGCACGGAAAGCGCGGTGGCCAGAGCGCCCGCCTCCGCCGGGTTCCGCGCGATTACTGTGGAACTGATAATTTTATCCGCCGGCAAGCCCGTACGAGGGTCGACAATATGCGAATAGTGACGGCCGCCGATCTCAACGCCGCGCCGGTAATCTCCGCTGGT